>CAZJHA010000150.1:0-5609 GCA_964545755.1 uncultured Halobacteriales archaeon
CGTGTTTGATTTCGGCGACGAGCGGTCCGGGCGCGGGCGCGTGCTGGACGCCGGGGCCCGAGACGCCGGCGGCGACGACCAGCCCCGGCAGTACCTCCTCGATGATTGGGTGGTGGTCGGGCGTCACGGCGTACAGACCCGCCCAGCCGCGTTTGACCGTCGTTTCCGGGCCGAAGTGGTCGGTCCACCCGCTTGCGTTCTCCAGCGCCACCGTCGCCCAGTCGAGGTCCATTGTCTTGTCGTAGCTACCGGGGTCTTGGGTGGGGTCCGCCTCGCCGAAGTGGCCGCCGACGAGCGCCTGTCCCTCGCGCTCGGGCCGGAAGTACAGTCCCGTATCGAGGTCGATGGTCAGGGGTGCGTCCTCGGGCACCGGGGTTTCGGGGTTGGCGATGAGAATCTGGCGGCGCTTCGCCTCGATGGGGAGGTCCACGCCCGCCATCGCACCCAACTGTCCGGCCCACGCCCCGGCAGCATCGACCACCATCTCGGCTCCAATATACTCGTCGGGCGTCTCGACACCGCGGACGGTCCCGCCCTCGACCACGACATCTTCGACGGGCGTCTGCGTCAGCACGGTCACGCCATCGCCGAGGGCCTGCGCGTAGCCCTGCGCCGCGAGGTTCGGGTCCGCGAAGCCGTCGAGCGACGAGTATGTCGCGGCAACGAACTCTTCGGGATGGATGCCCGGTGCGTACGCGGTCGCCTCGCCCGGGTCGAGATACTCGCTTCGGCCGCCGCGCTCGTTCTGGAGGGTGACGTTTTCCCGGAACTTCGCTGCCGTCGCCTCTTCGCGCGTGAGGAAGAGATAGCCGGTCTGCCGGTGGGCGATGTCGACGCCGAAACGCTCCTCGAACTCGTGCCAGATTTCGAGGCTCGCAAGCGAGAGGTCGACGTTCACGCGCGTCGCAAACTGTGTCCGGATGCCGCCGGCCGACCGCTGGGTGCTCTCGCCGCCGATGGAGCCGCGTTCGCAGAGCGTTACTTCGATATCGCGCTCGGCGAGGGCATGCGCACACGACAGTCCGACGATGCCGCCGCCGACCACTACGACATGCATCGGTGTCCCTCTGCCCGCCGTAGCGAAACGTTTTGCTCGCCGTCGGTCCGGCATGGTTCACTCATTCGACACCTTCTGTAACCCCTCGATGTCCGCATCGGACCAGTCGTAGAACGGTTCGTCGATGTCCCGCAGCGTCTCGACGCAGTCGTTGTATCGGTCGCGCGCCTCGGGAGTGTATTCGTCGTCGGGGTGTGTCCGAATCCATTCACGGAGTTCGGCGAGCGCCTGTGGCGAGTAGGTGTCGATCTTGCCCTGCTCGTCGAGCAGTTCGAGCTTGTAGTCCTCGTCGCGCAGCGTGCGGAACAGCGCCCAGACGGCCGGCACCCAGAGGAGACCAATCGACCCGACCATGACGACCCACGCGGCTGCGCTGAGTGCCATCTCAGTCACCCCCCGACTCGACGGGTTTCCCACGCCGGCGCACGGTGCGCATGACGAGCACCGCGCCGACGAGCAGCACGGCCATGAGGACGACGCCGCCCACGGTCTGTACCGTCGAGGCGGCGATGTTCGTCACGAGGTAGTAGGCCATGATGAACACCATGACACCCGGGATGACGTACTTGATGACGGGGTCCCACCACTGGCCGATGTGAACGTCGGCGTTGCGATTGAGTTCGATGACGCGCAGGCGCTCGGGACCGACCTTCCAGCCCACGGTGCCGATTATCAGCAGCGTCGCCAGCGGCAGCCCCCAGTTGCCGAACATGAAGTCCATGACCCCGAGAAAGCTCGACGAGTAGGCGCTCGGGATGCCGAGCAGCCAGATGACCGTGCAGACGACGAGCACGGTTCGGGTGCGGTCGAGTCGCGTCTCCTCGGCGACGGTCGTCACGGCAACCTCGGTGATGACGAGCGCGGTCGAGAAGGCCGCAAAGAAGAAGCCGACGAAGAAGAGGATGGCCCACACCGGTCCGCCGGGCATCTGCGGGAAGACACTGACCAGTGAGATGAAGGTCAGTTCGGCACCGGCGGTCGGTTCGAGACCGAACGCGAAGACGACGGGAAAGACGGTGAAGATGGCCAACAGCCCGATGCTCGTGTTGCCGATGGCCGTGAAGATACCGGCCCCGAGCGGGATGTCGTCGTTCGGTCTGAGGTAGCTCCCGAGCGTGAGCGCGATGCCCCAGCCGAGACCGGTCGAGAACAGCGCCTGTCCGAGCGCGGCTATCCACGTCTGGCCGCGCACGAGGTACTCCCAGTCCGGCGTGAGCACGAAGGCAAGCCCCTCGGTCGCGCCGGGCAGCGTCAGCCCGCGGACGGCGACAGCGATGAGGGTAACGACGAGCAGCGGAATCATCCATTTGACGACACGCTCGATGCCGCGACGAATCCCGAACGAGAGCACCCCGGCGACGAGGGCGATGGCGAGCGTGTGCGTGCCGATGGTCAACAGCGGGGATGCGGTGAAAGCGTTCCAGAAGGGTACCGACTCGAAGCCCGGCTGGGAGAAGGTCAACAGGAGCGAGTGGATGGTGTAGTAGATGACCTGCCCGACGACCGGGAGGTAGTACGACGTGAGTGCAATCGTGACCACCACGACCACGAGTCCGAACCCCTCGGACCAACCGCGCCCATAGGTCTCCTTGAACGCGCCGATGACGCCCTGCTTGGTGTAGGAGCCGAGCGCGCTCTCGGCCATCAGCCCCGGGATGGCGATAACGAACAGCAGGATGATATAGGCCAACAGAAAGGCTCCACCACCGTTCTGGCCGGTGGTGTAGGGCATCCGCCAGATGTTGCCCGACCCGACCATCCCGCCGAGCATCGCCATCAGAAAGCCAAATCTGGTGCCCCATTCCTCGCGGGCAGTTCGTGCGTCGGTTTCGCTTGCCATATGACACCACATCGGATGTCACGACAGCTCATTATAAATTCATCGCCGACCTCTCATGGGGCGTCCACGCCGGACGAACACGTTCGGAGAGGAACGAGCGTCGGAACAATCCGTCGTCGATCAGCGACCGAGCACTGTGGGTCCGCGCGCCGGATAGCCGACGACGGTATCGACGCCGACCGACCGGAGTTCGTCGATGCGCTCGTCGATTCGTTCGTCGGGACCCACGAGCGCGAACCGCTCGATGGCCTCTAACAGTACCGACCGAGGCCTGCCCGTTGCCCCCGCGTCGGTCCGCATTCCGTCGGCGGCCGCGACGCCCTCGCCGCGCGCGTCATCGAGGGCGGTGGCGACCGAACCGCGGCGGGCGACGTAGGCTCCGAGCGCGTCGAGGAGTGTGTCCTCGTCGGCGCTGCGCACGACCGGGGCATAGACCGCGATGTCGCCGTCGAAGCCCGCCGCGCGGAGCGCGCGTACCTCGCGGGCGGTCGTCGGCGCGAGCAACTCGAACTGGGTGCCACCGGCCGCCAGCGCGACCCGCCCGATGCCCTCGGTGCCGACCCACGCCGCCGGTGCGCGTTCGCGGGCCGCGCCGATGCGCGGCGTGATGGCGCGTTTGCGCTCGCTCTCGGAGAGGTAGGCGGGGTTGCCCGCGACGAGCACCCGGCCGACGCTTTCAGGGAGCGTCCGTGAGAGGGCGTCGTCGCCGAGCGGGTCGAACCCGTCAGCACGGACCGGCGTCGTGACTGATAGGTCCGTCTCGCGGGCGCACTCGGTGAGCAGTTCCGGGTCGGGAACGTGCTCGTGGCCCTCGTAGTCGATGACCGCGTGTTCGACATCGTCGAAACCGACCGCCCCGACGTCGAGTTCGGTCGGTTTGAGCGCGACGGCGTCGAACCCGGTTGCGAACTCCGAGAGGTCAGCCACGAGCACTCACCACCGGCGACCAAAAACACAGCTCGATACGACTATCGCGGAACACGACCCATCGTCTGTGCGACCATATTCTCCTTCCGGCTATCGGCGACAAAACTCCGTCGATTCGACGGCGACACCGCAAGAGCTACGGATGCGCCGCGAGGCGAGTCCGTCATGAGCGTTCGCGCCCGCGACATCATGACGAGCGAGGTCGAGACCGTCGGCCCGGACGAGGAGGTCAGCACCGTCCTCACGCGGCTCTCGCGGGCCGCGTTCAACGGCTTTCCGGTCGTCGACGACGGCCGGCTGGTCGGCATCGTCACGCAGGGCGACCTCGTGAAGCTCTTCCAGCCGAGCGACCGCACCCTCTGGATTCCAATCGGGCTGCCGCCGTTCATCGAACCAATCGACTACGCATTCGACGTCTCGTGGGACGACCTCGACGTGAACATCGACCTCGCCAAACACGCCGGCAAACCCATCAGCAGCGTGATGACCAGCGAGGTCGTCACCGTCGCGCCCGACGCCAGCGTGGACGAGGTGCTCGCGGTGCTGGCCGACAAAGAGCGCGACATCAATCGCGTTCCGGTGGTCGATGGCGAGGAAATCGTCGGCATCATCACCCGCGAGGACCTCCTGCGGACACTCGACCGCGAGCGCGAGTAACAGTCGAAACCCGCTCGTGGTTTTATATCACACCCCGCCGACCGTCGAATATGGACCGCGACCTCACGCGGCGCGCGCTCGTTGGGGCGATTCTCGCTGGCGGCGCCGCGGGCGCACTTTCGCCGGTGCGTGGCTATCTCGAACGGTTCGCACCGCTCACCGGCTCGGCATGGGATTCGACCGACCGCGAGACCGAGACCGTAGCGAGTCCGTACGGCAGCGCCACGGTACGCTACGACGACTACGGAACCCCGCACGTCACCGGTGAGAGCGAGCGAGCGCTCTACTTCGCGGTCGGCTACGCACAGGCGCGCGACCGCGCCTTCCAGATGGACCTCCAGCGCCGGCAGATGCGCGGCCGGCTCTCGGAAGTCGTCGGGGATGCGACGCTCGAATCGGACATCTTCCACACGAAGATGGACTTCGACGGGGCAGCGCGGGCGAACGTCGCGCTGCTTGCGGACACGAATGCAGGAGCGCTCGCCGAAGTGTATGCAGAGGGCGTCAACAGGGTCATGGAAGACTCCCCGGCGCTTGAGTTCTCGCTGCTCGAATACGAACCAGAGCCGTGGACGCCGGCCGATACGATGCTGTTACAGAAACAGATCGCATGGACCCTGACAGGAAGCTTCCGGACGCTGCGGAAGGAACTCGTGGCCGAGCGACTCGGCAGCGAGGCGGCGCGCGAATGCTATCCCGACCGCTTCGACCACGACTCGCCCATCATCCGGACTGAGAGCACGGCGCAGTCCTCCCACAGGCCGCCATCGGGCGAAAACGCCCCCGACCCGGCGCTCGTCGACTGGCTGAGCGCGTTCGAATCTCCTCGCGGTACTGGCTCGAACAGCTGGGTCGTCTCGGGCGAACACACGAAAAGCGGCGCGCCCATCGTGGCGAACGACCCGCATCTGAGCCTGATGGCTCCTCCAGTCTGGTACGAGATGAACCTCCGGACCGATGACGTGAGTGTACGCGGCGTGACCTTTCCGGGCGTCCCGTTCGTCGTCATCGGCGAGAACGACGCCGGCGCGTGGAGCTTTACCAACACCGGCGCGGACGTCATCGACTTCTATCGCTACGATACCCGTGATGGCCAGTATCGCTACCGAAACGAGTGGCGCGAGTTCG
>CAZJHA010000151.1:0-5608 GCA_964545755.1 uncultured Halobacteriales archaeon
GACAACGCGGTCGTGGTCGTTCTCGCGCATGACCTCGATGAATCGGTCGAAGAGAGCGGCCTCGTAGGCTCCTGGTGTTTGGTGGGCGAGTTCGATCTGCTTGTCAATCTCGTTGACCATCGTCGGACTCACCTGATCGGCGAGCGCGCGCTTGGTCTCCATCAGGTGCTCGTCGACCTCCTCGTCGGGGTCGATCTCCATCGCCGACAGCCCGTCGTGGCCCTCCACAGGTCGGGGTTCGTCGCCGAACTGCTGGTCGAACACATCGGATGTGCTGTGGGCCGGGTCGGTCGAGACCACGAGCGTGTCCAGTCCCGCGCGGGCGCATTTGAGCGCGTACGCACAGGAGACGGTGGTCTTGCCGACACCGCCCTTACCGCCGAAGAAGACGAACTCGTTCACGTTTGCCACCCGTTAGAAGTGGTACTGCTGGCCCTTGCGCTCTATCATCGAATCGCGGTCCCAGAGCCGGCGTTCCCAGCCCGCGAACTCCTCGGCGAGATACGGCAGGAGTTCGGCGGTGTAGTACGAGACGGGACTTGGAATCCCAAAGGCGTCGGCAAAACACGCGAGCATGAACACGTCGTCGGTGTCCTCGGCTTCCTTCTCGATAAGTTCGAACGCCGGTCCCTCTATCATGCCGTGATATAGCCCGTGCAGCCATTCTTCGATGATTTCGCGGTAAGTTGCGATGCGATCTGCGAGCGTCATGATTCGGAAGACACAGCGTGAGCACTTAAGCGGCCGCCGGCTTCCTCGCTGTTCAGCAGGCACAGCCGGTCGAGGAGGGCGAGCGTTCGAACTCCATCGCCGCGCCGCAGTCTGGACAGTCCGGCGGCGTGTCACCTCGACATCCACGTCACGAACCCGCTCTGCGCAGTCGTGACACCAGTCGGCTCTTGTCGCCCCATCACCTTGCCCCCGCCGCGGTTGGCCGACTCCGTCGAGGCCTTCAGTGTCTCCGTAATACGCCAACGAGTCCCATACAGTCGATTTGGGCGACGAACGCATAAATCCGGGTGCAGCTGTGCGCATTCGGCACACGGGCGTTACTCCACGTCGTCGGCGAGGCGGGAGAGCGCCCGCCGGAGTTCGCTACGGCGCTTCCACGCGGCCACACGGTCGGTGATGGATGGGAGTGGTAGTCCGGCGCTCACCCGCGCCCGCATCCGTACCGAGGTGCCCTCGTCTTCCGGTTCGTACGTGACGGTGGTTTCAAGCGCCTCTAGTGGACCGTCGCCGCGCTGTTCGTAGGTCAACCCCTCCGCACGAACCTCGAAGGCGAGCGCGAGTTCCATACCCCGAGACCCGGCGATGACGAGCCAGCCCTCCTCAGTGTCCTCGACCTCGTAGACGGTAAAACTCCCCTCGTATTCGACGAGCGCCCGCGGCGTGAGCGCACGCTCTACGGCCGCCGGCGTCGCCCGGACGAACCGAGACGCGCTGACCTCGCGCATACGGTTCCCACGGGTCAGGGAACCAAAAACGGCAGCGATAGCAGTGCGAGCAGCGCGAGACCGACCACGGCCGCATACACCAGCCGACGGAGACGTTTCTCGGGCGGTATCTCGCCGCGCAGCTCTGGGCGCGTCGTCAGCACGATCCGATGGTAGGCCGCGCCCGTAGCGCACACGAACAGCAGTATCGAAACGACGACCGCCGCCGGCAGCGAGAGTCCAAGCGACAGCAGGTAGATGGGTCCATATGAGAGGCTCACGAGGAAGCAAGCGACGAAACGACGAGAAATGGCACCGGATCGACCGGCGTCCCGTGTCGGTTCGTGGGTTTCATGGTAGCCATACGCCGGCTGCGTAAATACGCTGTCGGCCAGCCATCCCACAGCCCGCCGACCTGCACAGTGAGCGCTCCACGCCCGGTTCCGGCACGGGAAAGGGTGGACCGACAGTATATAATTCGGTGGGGTCGTTGTCGAGACCGATGGCTTCGGAGGGTGATATCCGTGTCCTGCTCGTACTGGACCTGCTGCTCTCGGCGGTGTTCGGGTCGGTCGTCGTGTGGGGACTCTCGCTGCTCGGTGTTCTCACCTTCTCGATTCGAACGGTGGCGCTCGCGGCGTTGGTCGTGGCAGCTCTGACCTACCTCGCGGTATTGCGCTGAGCATGATGGGGTGAGTTTATAGGCGCGCGGCAAGCGAATCCACCATGCCCATCTCCGAGCGCGATTCGGCCTCGCTCATCACCCACGCACTCGCGCGAGACACGCTCTCACGGCTGCGAAGCGCCGACACGGAACAGGTCGCCTTCCGGAAAGGACTCGTGAAACTCGGCCGTATCTGTGGCTACGAGATCATCGACGGCGCGATGGAGACCGAATATGTCTCCATCACGACACCGCTGGCCGAGACCACCGGCGAGCGCGTCAAGGGTCTCGACGATGTCGTCATCGTCAACGTCCTCCGGGCGGCGACACCCTTTGTGGAGGGGCTGTTGAAGGCCTTCCCGCGGGCGAAACAGGGCGTCATCTCCGCGGGCCGGGACGAGGAGGCCGGCATGACCGACGGCGAGTTCCCCATCAGCATCGACTACACCAAACTGCCCGAGATCAGCCCTGAGGACACCGTCATCGTCGCCGACCCGATGCTCGCCACCGGCTCGACGATGTGCACGGTACTGGAGCACGTCCTCGCCAACGCGCCCGACCCCGAACACCTCATCGTACTCTCGGCGGTCAGCGCGCCCGATGGTCTGCTCCGCGTCGGCGAGCGCTTCCCCGAGGCCGACCTCCTCACCGTGAGCATCGACGAACGCCTCGACGAGAACGGGTTCATCGTGCCGGGCCTCGGCGACGCCGGCGACCGTGCGTTTCGCACCCAGTAACTGGCTGCCTGCAGCCGATTCCGACGACGTAAACCCCTCGACTTCGACTGGAGATTTCGCAATCGGTACAACTGCCGATTCGAGGGCCGCTCGGCCTCAGTCGATGCGCTCGGCGAAACCGAACCGCGGTTTCACGTCCGTGATGCGAACGCGCACCTCCTCGCCTTCTTCGGTCTCTGGTACGAAGACGGTGTACTCCTCGATTTTGGCGATACCGTCGCCTTCCTCGCCCGTGGCGGTGATCTCCACCACGAGCTGGTCGCCAACCTCGACCGGTGCGGTCATACGGCCCTTCCCGATGAGATACAGCTCCGAGGATTCGTCGCGCGAGGCGTCCGGGTGCACGGTTCTCACGTACTCGAATTCGTCGTCGATGTCGGCCTCCAGACCATCGAGGTCGCGACCGTCGAAGACCTTCACCACGAGGTCGCCGCCCGGCGTGAGCACCTCGCGGGCCACGTCGAGAGCCTGTCGGGCGAGATGCACCGACCGCGCGTGGTCGAGGTCGTATTCCCCGCTCATGTTCGGAGCCATATCGGAGAGCACGACGTCCGCCTCGCCGATGTCGGCTTTCAGTTCCGCCCTGAGTTCTTCGTCGGTGAGGTCGCCCCGACAAGTCTCGACGCCATCGATTGCTTCGATGCGCTGGCGGTCGACGCCGACGACGCGACCTTCGGGCGCGCGCTCGGCCGCGACTTGGAGCCAGCCGCCGGGTGCCGCGCCCAAGTCGAGAACGGTGCTCTCGGGTGCGAAGAGGTCCGCCGTCTCGTCGAGCTGTTGGAGTTTGTAGGCCGACCGCGAGCGATAGCCCTGCTGTTTTGCCTTGTTGTAGTATTCGTCCCGGCGCGCCATCCCGCGAGGCTACTCTACGGGCGCGTAAACGCCCTTCGCTCGACGGACCGAACGCACACCTTTTATAACCCGGCTGGTCGTACCGGAGCCATGTTCAACGCCATCGTGAGCGCGGGGACGCTCAGAACGGCGCTCGATTCGGTGAGCGTGCTCGTCGAGGAGTGTAAACTCCATCTCAACGACGACGCAATCGCTGTTCGTGCCGTCGACCCCGCCAACGTCGGGATGGTCGACCTGACGCTTTCGGCCGACGCCTTCGAATCTTACGAAGCCGACGGCGGCGTCATCGGCGTGAATATCTCCCGGCTCCAGGACATCGCGGGCATGGCCGGCAGCGACGACCTCGTACACCTCGAACTCGACGAGGAGACCCGGAAACTCCACATCTCCATCGACGGACTGGAGTACACGCTTGCGCTCATCGACCCCGATTCCATCCGGCAGGAGCCGGACATCCCCGACCTCGACCTCCCTGCAAAGATCGTCCTCGAAGGCCGCGACATCAACCGGGCAGTGACGGCCGCCGACATGGTGAGCGACCACATCGCCCTCGGCGTGAACGAAGAGGACGAACAGTTCTACGTCGACGCGGAGGGCGATACTGACGATGTGCACTTCGAACTCGACCGCGAGGACCTCATCGACCTCACTGCCGGTCCTGCCCACTCGCTCTTCTCGCTCGACTACCTCAAGGACATGAATAAAGCAATCCCCGGCGACGCCGAAGTCACCATCGACCTCGGTGAGGAGTTCCCCGTCAAACTCCACTTCGACGTCGCCGAGGCCGACGGCTCCGTCACGTACATGCTCGCCCCGCGCATCCAGAGCGACTAAGCCCAACTTTTTACAAGGGCCCTCGCGCTCGCTCTGCTCGCCCCGCGTTTGACCCTGCCGGAACTGAAATATCCGGCCGTCGTCCGTCCGACATGGACTGCTTCGTCTACGGAACGCTGACCGACCCCGACCGCGCGGCGAGCGTGCTCGATGCGTTCGAGTATCGCGGCGACGCCGTCCTCCGCGGAATGCATCGCGTCGAGGGGACGTACCCGACGCTCGCGCCCGGCGGCACAGTCTGGGAACGGTTCCTCCGAACTGCCGGTATCGATGCGCTCGACAGATACGAGGGAATCGAGCGCGGGCTGTACGTTCGCGTGTCGGTGCCGTTCGACGCTACTACTGCAACCGCTGGAGACGAGAGCGCCGCGGTGTACGTCGGCAATCCGAAGCGGCTCTCGGCCGCGGGCGTCTCGTGGCCCGGTTCGGGTTCGTTCCGCGAGCGCGTCGAGCGCTACGTCCGTGGGGGAATCGGTGTCCGTCCGTCGTGGATAACTCACCCCTACCGCGCCCGCTTCACTTTCACCGCGCATACCTCGCATTGATGAGCGTCGGTCATCGATAGCCGATGCGTCACACGCTTTGGCGGCTCTCCACCGCCGTTTCCAACAAGAACTATACCGCGGAGCGACGGAACCGGGGTATGCTCGGTCTCGATGACATCCTAGAGGCGCGCGAGCGCGTCGAGAGCGTGGCCCGACGTACTCCGCTCGAACACTCACACTCGTTTTCGGCCCTCTCGGGCGCGGCGGTCCATCCCAAACTGGAGGTCTTCCAGCGCACCGGGTCGTTCAAGATCCGCGGCGCGAGCAATCGCATCGCCACCCTCTCCGAGACGGAGCAGGCCGCGGGTGTCGTGACCGCGAGCGCAGGCAATCACGCACAGGGCGTCGCGCTCGCGGCCACACGCGCGAACGTCGATTCCGTGGTGGTGATGCCCGAACACGCCCCGATTGCCAAAGTGAAGGCCACACGGAGCTACGGCGCGGAGGTCGTCCT
This sequence comes from uncultured Halobacteriales archaeon, assembly GCA_964545755.1. Classification (GTDB taxonomy): domain Archaea; phylum Halobacteriota; class Halobacteria; order Halobacteriales; family Halococcaceae; genus Halococcus. Next base: position 5,523 of record CAZJHA010000151.1, read on the forward strand.
CCACGGCGAGGACTACGACGCAGCGCAGGCTCGCGCCCACGACATCGAAGCCGACGACGGCCGGACCTACGTCCACGCCTTCGACG
>CAZJHA010000152.1:0-5550 GCA_964545755.1 uncultured Halobacteriales archaeon
CGAACTGGTCGGGATGGGTCTGGCCGGCGACGCTCTCGTAGTCGGCCAGCGCTTCACGCATCCGGGCGAGATAGACCTGCACCGAGCGCTTGCCGTCCACACTGGGAAACTGCTGGTTCGGTTTGAGGAAGTCCGTCTCGTCGGCGCTGCCGAAGCCCTGTTCGACGCTCATTTCCACGAGGTCGGGGTCCTCGGCGATGAGCATCGCCACCGCGCCCGCGCCCTGCGTGGCCTCGCCGGCGTCGCCGCGCGCATAGAGGGCGGTATCGGTCGCGATGACGAGCGCCGCTCGCCCCCGGTGACGCCCCGCGCGAATCCAGTTGTAGGCGTCGTCCAGACTTTGGGTGCCCGAGATGCACGCGAACTTGCGCTCGCCCTTGTTCGCGTGATGGAAGTCACCCTCGTAGACTTCTTCGAGACAGCCCGCGATATAGGTCGAGACGGGTTTGGAGTTGTCGAAGGCGCTCTCGGTAGCGACGTCGATGCGACCGATGTCCTCGGGCGTCAGCCCCTTGCGCTCCATCAACTTGTGGGCGGCGTTCGCACCCATCGTCACGATGTCCTCCTCGACATCGGGGAACGAACTCGCGTGCAATCCGAGTCCCTTCGTGTATTTTCCGGGGTCTTCGCCCATCGCGGGCGCGAACGTCTCCGCGAGGTCGAGCCTGAGCTTTCCGGCGTGGACCGCGACCGCATCGATGCCGACGCTGTTCATGAACTGCGTATGCGCCGACGAGCTATATGATTCCGTCGACTCTGGAATCGTCGATTGTCGAAATCAGTGGGACGGGTCAGTCGGCGTTCGTCTCGTCCTCGTCGGCTGCCGTGGGCATCGTCGGCCGGCCGATGTGGTTGCCAAAGAGCCACTCCGACCAGCCGAGTTCGAGCACCTGGCAGTCGCGGTTCCGGATGAGCCGGTCGCGGGTCTGGCTGTAGTTCAGGACCGCGACGAACACGACGCCGCCGACGGTGTTGCCGAGGGTCGCCGGCGCGAGGAAGTGCGTCAGGAACGACCACAGCGACTCGCCGCCGTTGAAGACCACGAACAGCGTCTCAGCCGACCCCACGATGCAGTGGGCGAGTTCGGTGGCCCCGACGGCGTAGGTCAGCATGAACACCAGCAGGACCCGGGCGGCGGTATCTTGGGCGGCGTGGACCAGCCACACCATCCCGGCAATGAGGACGCCCGCGAACACGCCCTTGCAGAAGATGTCGGCCCACGACAGTTCGAAGAAGTGGCGGCCGATCTCGCTCGCGGCCGCCATCGCTGCCGGCGAGAACACGCCCGTGTTGGCGAGGACGTACGCGCTCGCCGCCACACCGAGGACGTTCGCCGCGAAGACGACGCCCCAGATTCGCAGCAGTGCGGGAATCGAAGCGATGCGCGTCATCACGAGCGTCACAGGAGTAAGCGTGTTCTCGGTGAACAGCTGGTAGCTCCCGAGCACGGTGAAGATGAACCCCAGCGGATAGAGGAGATAGCCGACCGCGGTGGTCGAGCCGCCGTCGCCCGAAAGCAGCGCGGTCAGCGCGGCGACGCCGACGAAGGAGAGGCTCATCGCGAAGCCGGCCGCAAGCCCGCTCAAAAACAGCAGCCGCTTGCTCTGGCTGAACTCCTCGTCGGCGGTCGCGATTACCCGCTGGAAGATTTCGTCCGAGGAGAACCGGTCGCGCACCGCCGAACCGGCCGCCGGCGCGCCGCGCTCGGAACGCTCGATGGCCTCACGTAGGTCGTCGGCCGAACCCCCGTCGGCCATCGGGCGTGTAACCGAGAGGTCGCCGGCGTCAACGAGCGCAGCGAGCAGTGCATCGAGCGTGTGCCGCCCCTCGTAGCGCTCGCCGTCGATGAAGAACGTCGGCGTGGCGTTGAGGCCGCTTTCACATCCGTTCTCGATGCCCTCGTGAACGCGTGCCTCGTGGTCGTGACTGTCGAGTGTCGCGGCGAACCGGTCGGTGTCGGGGCCGAGTTCCGACCAGCAGGCGTCCTGTGTGCCGGCGTTCTCGGCGGCGCGTTTGGCGCATGGCCCGGTCCGCGGAGCGTGATAATGGACGTACTGGAGGTCCGTGCCCAGACGTTCGCGTAGCTCCTCGATGACCGGCTTGATATCGCCGCAGTCCGGGCACTCGAAGTCACCGTACTGGACGAGCGTGACGGGTTCGTCGTCCGACCCATCGATGCGCTCGCTCACCGGCGTGTCGGAATCTGCGGTGCCGGCTGCCGTGTCCGGCCGGCGCATTCAACGTCCCCTCGGCCGATGAGTTCGAGTCACAATACAGCGCGGTTGGTCACGAGCATTCCTAAGCGTTGGGTTTGCTACCAGTTGGTTTGCAGACAGTATGCGCCACACGGATGAACGCCAGCGAACTACCCCGTCATAAACTGATATGCGCGATACGAAACAGCCACCGCCCGCGAGAGCGTTTCGTCGGTGCAGAGGCGGAATCGAGAAACTGCCCGTTGGCCACCGAAACGATGGCGTTCATACTTCTGTCGGACGAATCCGACGACTGTTGGCAGAAAACGGTCGGGGGCTGGGTCGTGGATGAACAGTTCCCCTCAGGCAGACAGTGTCACTCGCGTGCCGGCGTGTACGCCTCGTTGTGTGCTACACAGTCGTGCAGCCCGTCCTGTTCGAAGCGTTTGATGTGCCCGCCAACGACGTAGAGCGTCCCGTCGATGACTCCCGATGTGGCTCCGCCGCGGAGATGGGTCGGCTCCGGGAGGTCGGTCTCGAAACCATCCTCGGCGGGGTCGTAGCGGTGGGCAATCGGTTTGTACCGCTCGACGGTCGACTCGCCCTCCCAGAACATGCCGTGGGTGAGGTAGGCTCGTCCGCCGATGACCGGGTTCGAGTGGGTGGCGTAGGTGCCCGACCGCGGCAGCGGCTGTGCGCGCTCGAACTCTCCCGTATCGAGGTCGTATCTGAAGTTCGAGTCGGTCGACCCGGTCGTGCCCGACAGGCCGCCGATGGCGTGGAGATACTGAGTGTCGTCGACCGAAAACAACGCCACCGTCGGCCAGCGCTTGGCGGCGGGCATCCGTGCGAGGTCCGCATCGACGACCCGCTCCGCCGCGGGGTCGAACGTCCAGAGTCGACGCTCGTCGTAGGTTCCCGGAACGTCCCCGTCGGAGCCGTGGTCGGTCGCCGTCGCGGCGTCGTGGTCGCCGGTTCCGCCGCCGAGGCAGTAGATCAGTCCGTCCTTCGGGTTGTAGACCCCACCCATCACCCAGTTGGGATACGGACAGCGAACGTCGAGGTCGGTCCAGCCATCGCCGGGTCGGTAGCGAAAGATCGCATCCGACGGCGAATCGCCTTCATAGGGTCCATCGGTCGGTGCGCCGCCGAAGCTATACAGCGCGTCGTCGGTCGCGACGCCACAGGGACCCCACAGTTTTTCGGGAAAGTCAGGAAGGCGCTCCCACGTGCCGCCCGACCCCGCACTCGGGTCGTAGACGAAGGTCCGCGCGACCGCTGCCAGCCCGACGCCGGTCTCGATGCCGCCGAAGAGATGGAGTTTGCCGTCGAGCACGCCCCCGCCGGCGTCGCTGCCGACGACCGGCAGCGGAGTCTGCTCGGTCCAGCCGGTTTCGGGGCCGGCCGCTTCCGCGACGGTCGTCGGGTCGGGAGTGCGGGTCGTCGGCGTGGATTCGGGGGGTCGGGTCGTCGTGCGTGTCACTCCGGATGTCGGCGTTGCGGTCGGTTCGGGTGTTTTCGTGGCCGCCGCGGGCGCGGTTGTGGGTATCGACTGTTCCTGTGTGGTCATCCGCGACGTTCGCTCGCCGTTCGGGATCGTATCGGACGTCCTCGAATCGGTTGCCGAACCGTCCGTCTCACGACCGAACAGACAGCCGGCAGTTGCGGCGAGTGCGCCGACGCCGAGCGCACACAGCGCCGCTCGTCGGGAGCGATGGCGCGGTCGGTCGCTCACGCTCAGGCCGCGTCCTCGTCCTCTTCGATGAGTTCCGGGTCGCTCAGGGCGCTTTCGAGACTTCCGAGACCGTTTATCCACTCGGCGACGGGACCGTAGCCGACGTCCTCGACGAGGGCCGGGTCGAGCGTCGCGCCGTCAACGATACGAGTGCCGGCGCGCGCGCAGTGGTCGAGCGCATCGTCGTAGTTTTCCTCGGCTTCGGCGGCGCTCGCGGCGTCGAGATGGTGTTCGATGTCCTCCCCGTCGGGACCTTCGACGACGTACAGTTCGGCCGCATAGAAGACACAGACCAGCGATGTCTGGACGCCGTCGACCAGCAGCAGCGTCTCCTCGTCCTCGATGTCGACGTCGGCGAGCACGATGTCGCGCGCATCGGCGAGTTCCTTGAGCGCCATCTCCTCGTTGAGTTCCTCGTCGTCGTAGGCGGCGATGATCTTCGTGACGGCGATGGCGGCGTCCTCCTGGAGGTTCCAGAGCAGTCGGGCGGCGTCCTCGTCGTCGGGGTCGAGGTCGGTCTCGCGCAGGCGGTCGAGCCAGTTCTGCCAGCGCTCCTCGGTGTAGAACTCGTCGGGGGGTGCGCTCATACCGCTTCGAGCGCTTTGCTGTTGATAGGCCTTTTCGTTACCCGAGCGTCTCGATACCGTACACCGCTCGTGGCGTCTCGACGTGGGCGTTCTGCACGGCGTCGTCGAATCCCTCCTCACGTAGCCACCCTACTCGCCGCGGCACCGTCTTCGGTCCCAGCACGGCCCCCGGACGCTCGGGGTCGTCGATGAAATCGGTCTCCATCAGGAACGGTGCGCCCCGCTCGGCGGCCGTCTTCAACCGGTCTTTCTCGCTCATCACGCTCGGCATCGGCCCGGCGAGTCGCCCACCAGCGTAGTGTTTGACAACCCGGTGGGCCGGCAGGCCGCGTTCGTCGGCCCAGTCGGTGATGTCGGTCAGGTCCTCGCTCGCCTCGGTGTGGAGTTGGACGGCACAGTCGTTGTCGGCTCCGAGCGCGAGCGCGTGGCGCAGGACCCGATTCGATTCCTCCCAGACGCCATCGGAGACCTCGTAGTGTGGACGGCCGGATTTCAGCGCGAGCGCATCCGAACGAACGTACTCGGCGGCGACGTCGAGACCCGCCCTCATGAGTTCGCCGGCTGCCGAGGGAGTGAATCCACGGTCGGTGAGCTGGGTGATGAGTCCCGGATGCACACCCAGAACGGGCCACGCCCGGCCATCCAGCACCTCGCTCGCCTCCTCGACGACGTCGATGGTGGTCTCGAAGACCATCCGAAAATCCTCAGGTTCGTCGACGTCGATACCGAACGTCCAGGAGGGCTTGTTGACCACGAGCAGGTGCGTCCCGCCAGCGCGCGCGAAGTCCTTCACGGCCTCGATACCCTGCCCCTGCTTGGGGTCGAGATGGAGATGGTTGTCGAGCACTGGGGTGTCGAAGTTCATGCGAACGCACCGAACGCACACCGCAAAAGTCCCCTGCTCGCGTCATTTGTCAGTAGTTCACTTCGAGAGTGGTCCGTCCGTCGGCGTCGGTGACGGTGATGCTACCGCCGTTTGCCAGCACAGGCGTGTCGAACCCGGCGAACGTCTCGTTTTCGGCCGGCATGATAG
>CAZJHA010000153.1:0-5463 GCA_964545755.1 uncultured Halobacteriales archaeon
TCTCGGAAAGTGTGACTTCCACATTGGGGACAGGTCGTTGCCGTGGTGGTGAATTCCGTTCGACAGACCGTACATTCGTGGACGATATGTTGTTGGCTTCCGATTCCTGTCGGAGTAGGGTCGAGTCCGACCAGCATTTTGAGTGCTATCGTGCGCTCCATAGCTTATCGTTTTCCAGCCTGTCTATTTAGTCATTGGCCACTCTATTACAAGTTCGAGACGAATACTCGTGTCAGCTGTCCTCTGGTTCGATGTTGCTGTCCTGTCCCGGAATCTTCTCGTAGTCAACCGATTCGTGTTCCGCTTCGGTGGCATACGCCGGCCAGAAATGGATTTCGTCGTCGGTAATGTCGGAAATCGCGGCCATCGTCGCCGCGGCGTAGTTCTCGCCATTGTCCGTGATAGCTGTCGTTTCGGCTATCTTCATGCTTCCTCGGAGGGAAGTGTCGATGTCCGCGGCGATACGGAGATAGATGGTCGGTCGGTCCACTCCACGGAGCGTGCCGATCTTGTTCTCTTGGGCGCTGAAGATCGGCTTGCCGATGTCGTCTTCGGTTACCTCTGTCATGAGTTGTTGATCGGGGCCAGCATGGTATAAATGTTATCGCTTGCCATATGTGTGGTTCCGTTCAATTCTCAGTCGTCGTCCGCTGTACGCTCGTTTGTGCTCGAATCCGGAACGGTCACGGCAGGTCCATCCCCGTCGGCGACCGCGATTCGCACGTCAGTCACCTTGTATTCGGGGACCCTGCTCGGCCCATCGAGCGGGTCCTCCTTGGTCAGGTTGTTCGCCCCGCCATCGAGGAAGTGCATCGGGATGAATATCTCGTCGGTACTCGGTCGGGTAGTGATCTGGGCCATTGCTTGGGTCTCCCCATGTCGTGAGGTGATGTCGAGCGTGTCGCCGTCCGAAATCCCGTACTCTTCGGCCGTGTCCGGGTGGATTTCGACGAAACTCTTGTTAGTGTAGGACATCGTCCCTTCGTCACGGAACGTCATCGTGCCGGTGTGATACTGGTAGAGCACGCGCCCCGAGGTCATCACTATCGGGTAGTCCTCGTCCGGAGTCTCGCTCGGGTCGACCGTATCCGCTGGATGCATGTGCGCCAGTCCATCGTTGGTCTGGAACTGCTCCTCGTAGAGATAGGGCGTACCGGGGTGCTCGTCGTCCCAGACGGGCCACTGAAGATCGTTGTCGAGGGCTTCGAGACGCTCGTGGCTGATGCCGGCGTAAATCGGCGTGAGGTCGGCAATCTCGTCCATGATTTCGTTCGCGTGTGAGAACCCCCACTCGTAGCCGAAGTGCTCGGCGAGCTCCTGAGTTATCTTCCAGTCCGGTTTCACGTTTCCAATCGGTTCGAGCGCGCGCTTGACCAACTGGACGTGTCGACTCGACGCCGTGTACGTGCCATTCGATTCGAGCGAGGCCGTCGCCGGCAACACCACGTCCGCGTACTCTGCCGTGTCCGAGAGGAAGATGTCCTGGACAGCGAGGAATTCGAGCTTGTCTTCGAGCACCTCACGCGCGTGAGGAATATTCGGCTCGGAAACCACCGGGTTTTCGCCCTGAATGAACATCCCCTTAAGGTCGCCGTTGTCGGCCGCGAGAAACATATCGGTGATACGGTATCCCTCGTGTGCGGGCATCTCGTCGGCATCTATCCCGTAGGCGTCGGCGAATTTCTCTCTGTTGTTCGGGTCGGTGACGGGCTGGTATCCAGGAAAGTTGTTCGGAACTGGTCCCATGTCGCCACCGCCACCTTGAACGTTGTTCTGACCGCGGAACGGTGACAGGCCACCCTTCGGATGACCGACGTGGCCCGTGATGAGCGCGAGGTTCGCCATCGCGTAGATGTTTTCGGTCGCGTGCGAATGCTCCGCCAGCCCAAGCGTCCAGCAAAACGCACACGAATCGGCCGTTGCGATGGTTTCAGCCGCGTTCTTCAGCTCTTCAGGGGGAACGCCAGCCTTCTCCTCAACGAACTCGGGGGTGAACTTCTCGACCGTCTTGGCCACTTGGTCGAAGCCGGTGGTGCGCTCTGCGATGTACTCCTCGTCGTGGAGGTCCTCCTCGATGATGTACCGAATCAGTCCGTTGAGCCACGTGTTGTCGTAGCCGGGTTCGATTCTGGAGTACTGGTCGGCATACTCCGCTATCTGGACTTTGCGCGGGTCGAACACGAGGAGGTCGGCATCGTTGTCCTTGACGTTCTGTTTGATCTTCGTCGCAAAAACCGGGTGGTTCTCGGTAGTGTTCGTCCCAGTCAGCAGGTAGCAATCGGTCTCCTCTAAGGCCTCGATGCCGGAGGAGGCCGCGCCGAAGCCCACTGTCGAGGAGAGACCAGATACTGTGGCCGCGTGGCATAGCCGATTGCAGTTGTCGATGTTGTTCGTTCCAAGCACTTCGCGGGCGAACCGCTGCATCACGTAGTTCGCCTCGTTGGTTGCCTTCGAGGACGCCACCAGCCCGAGTGCGTCCGGGTCGTACTCGTCTCTGATGCCGTCGAGACCCTCGACGACCCGTGAGAGTGCCTCGTCCCACGACGCCTCACGGAACTCGCCGTTCTCCTTGACGAGCGGTTGGGTCAGCCGGTCGTCGCTGTTGGTGTATCCATGAGCGAATTTCCCTTTCACGCAGGTCGAGATGCCATTTACCGGCGCTTTCTCGGGGTTCGGTCGCGTGCCGAGGAACTCGCCGTCCTTCGTGAGCACGTCGAACCGACAGCCGACCGCACAGTACTCGCAAGTCGTGTCCGTCACGTCGATGTCGTTTTTCCGGTAGTCACCCACTGCGTCCGCGATGGAGAAGAGCCGCCCCTCGGAGATGGCGTTGCCCATGAAATCTGAGAACTCATGCTCGAACGGCCGGACGACCCGCTCGTTTGCGGTCTCTTTGACCCGTGTGCTGGCTTTCTCTTGGGCACGAGCCATGAACCCCGCGACGCCCTCTTTTTCGGTGGCGTTTTCGTCGGTTCGTGTCCGCTGCCTCGGTCGTCTAGGATGGCCCTCTCCGTCCGGAATCTCGTCTTCGCCCTCCTCGACGTACTGTTTTTCCGAATCCGTGTACGAATCGTCGGTCATGGTCAATCGTCTCCATCCACGGTGGAATGGTGGTTGGCTCGCGGTTCGTTTTCCGTACTGAGTTCGCGTTTCATCGGCGTCATCTGCTGGGGCTGGTGGTCGTAGTCCTCGCCGATATACCCCTCAGCGGAGTTCTTGTGAGTGAATCCAGGAATGGGAATCGTCGTTGCGTCGACGAGACCCTGTTCGACGAGCGCACCCGTCGGACAGACTGTCGCGCAGTGCCCACACGAGACACACGTCGATTCCATCATGGTCTCGGCGTCGTTCTGGAAGCCGATGCGGGTGTCCTCGCCAGATCCTTCCATTCGGAGCACGCCCTCGACCTGCACGTCGTTGCACGCCTCGACGCACCGATTACAGAGGATACATTTATTACGATCTATCTGGATGAATGGCGAGGAGTCGTCGATGGGTTCCAACTCGCTACGGTCGTGCTTCACACCGTAGCGCGGCTCGACGACATCGTTTTCGATAGAGACATCCTGGAGCTCACACCGGCCGTTCGCTCCGCAGGTCGTACACAGCAGGTTGTGATTCGAGAGCAGGAGGTCAAGATTCACATCCCGAGCCTCGCTTGCTGCTTCGGCGTCGGTCCGCACGGTGATACCGTCCTCGGCGGGAAAGCTACACGACGGTACGACGCCATATTCGTCCGTCTCGACCATACAAGTTCGACACTCGCTGCGTGGCCCGATGTTCTCGTTGTCGTCGTACGAACAGAGCGCGAGGACCTCACCATCGGTCTCGACCGCATCGCATGCATCGAGTAGCGTCGCCCCAGCTTTGGTTTCGACCTGCTGGCCATCGACGGTCATCGTCGCTGCCTCGGTCGAGCCAGCCTCAGGGTCGTTCGCAGTCCCCGGCGCGATGTCTTCGGTCAGCGGTACGTCCGCTCCAGTTGTCCGTGAGTTTTCCCAGATTGGATCTGTGCTCATAGCGTTCCTCGTTTTTCGCTGTTTTCAATGTTCATGAATGGTTACAAGTGCCTGTCGGGCAGTTCCCTTTCGCGTGGGCGTTGAACTCGGTTTCGAACGTCTCCATCGCCGTCGTCACGGGTCTGGCGGCCTCGCGGCCAAACCCGCAGATACTGGTTTCGCGCATGGTGCGTGCGAGTTCGCGGAGCATTCCGTCCTTGTACTCGCCATCGTAGACGTCTCGTAGGAGGTCAACGAGCTGTTTCGATCCCTCGCGGCAGGGAACACACCGTCCACAGTTCTCTTCACGGGCGAACTTCGCTCGTTCACCGGCAAATGCTACCGTGCATGTCGAATCATCCATCATTTCCACGACCCCATTCGTGCCAAGGCGTGCACTTCGCAGCCCGGACGCGCTCGCGGGAACGTCGAGCGAGCGCGTCAGTCCGCCGAACACACCACCGACGCACGCAGCCTTTCGTTCGGTCGTGGTCTCGACCGCTGGCAGCACCGCATCGAGCGTCGCATCCGTCGAAAGCTCCACGGTGGCTGCCGCTTCGACATCGCCTGCGACGGTGAACAATCGCGTCCCGGGGTCCGACGATGCGCCGACGTCCTCGCCATCGAGAACCGTCCCGACCTGCGCGAACGTTCGTGGCGTGTGGACTAGCGTCGGCCGGCCGTTGAGACCATATTCACTCGGTCCTGGCGGTTGCCGCCGGGCTTCGAGTCGGTGATTGCCTTCGATTGCTTCGAGCGCCATCGTCGGCTCTCCGGCTTTGTATTCGTCTGGACCAGTGATAGCCCGTATCGAAACGCCCACGTCAAGTTCGTCGACGAGCGCGTTCGCTGCTTCCTGTGTGCGCCGACGGGCAATCGTCTCCGTCTCATTGAGGTACACAACGATATCGGTCGCATCGAGCGCGACTGCGGCCATGATTGCGGGTTTACACGCCGCGAACGGGTCGCTTTCGAGCAGCAGCTGATCCGTCGCTGCATGGTGGTCCGCATCATGTGCGTTCATGACGACCACCGGATCACCATCAGTGGTCGCAGCGGCCTGCCAGTGGTCTGCGACTGGCTCGTCTGCGGCTGCGTCGCCGCGGCCGCGTCCCCGGAGGCCGACGTCTTGAAGCTGTGTTATCACATCTTCGACATCGCTGTTGGTCGTCCCGTCGACGCGGTAGTCCGCGATGCTTGTCGGAACCACCCAGCCACACCCCGAAAGCACGTTCCGGTCGCCGACGCTGAGCGGCCCGTCGTCGGGTATCGGCAGCGTCGCCGTCCCCGATTCGTGCTCGGCAACTGCCATCGCCTCACCGGTCGGCAGCGTGCCATCATCGAGTTCCGCGACGACCGCTTGGACCTGTTCGGTCGAACAGCGCGGAAAGAAGGCTGTCTCGCCGTCGAGCGTCGCTAGCACAAGCGGTTCGAGGTCGACGAATCCAGTTGAACCGACCACAGC
>CAZJHA010000154.1:0-5445 GCA_964545755.1 uncultured Halobacteriales archaeon
TCCAATCAGACCGACGCTTTAGCTCCGCCTCTCAGCTCGATTGGGAACTACCGACAATGGTCGGTTTCTACTGCCTACGGCAATGGATCACTCTTCAGCGGCATCGACTACCTCGTAGCTGATGTTGCCGTCCCGGAGTTCGTCCGTATGTGCTGAAAGGACGTTCGTCGTGGCCAGTAACAGGACGTCCAGTCCTTTCGTGGCTGCCTCCCGTACGGCGGCGACAGTGCCGAACCGAATATCCGGTTCGAGGCTCGCCGCGCAGACTGCGGCCAACGCTTCGGTGCCGGTGGTCGCAACCAGTTCGTGCGTGTCGGCATAGTCGGATACCAGAGTGAGGTCTACTGTTGCACTCCCCCCGTTTTCGACCTGCGGAATCGAGACGACCGTCACCATCCCCATGTCGTGGTCGACGATTCCGTCGAAATCCGTGACGCCGACGTCTCGGTCGGCAGTTGCATCCGTTACCGCAACTGCGGTTGCGTTGCCGACGTCGCCGGACAGCGCCCGCAGGACGCCGTCTTGCATCGCGAGCGAGACGGTTTCACCCTCGCCGATATCCGTCGTTGCGATGGCCGTTTCGATCTCGACCTGCCCGATGACGTCCTCGGAGACGTGGTGGACGAACTCGCGCAACTCGTCGGTCTGGGACATGAGCCAGTCGACACCCTCCTTGGTGACCTCGTACCGGCCGCGGCCGTGTTTGGTGACGTATCCTTCCTCGACGAGGCCCAGCAGGTAGTCGCTCACGGCCTGGGCAGTGACGCCGATGGCGTCGGCGATTTCTTGTTGACTCACCGCCGGTTGTCGCTCCGCGATCTCCACCAAAATCTGATATCTGGTGGCGTTGCGTTTGCTCCGGAGAACACTGGAGTCGTCGGCGTCGTCGGTATTGTTCGACATTGTTCATACCCAGCCGTGATAGCTCAAATATTTTTGCTTTACTCCCGGTACAGTTGTCTTAGAGAGCTGGCTGTGGCTGTTTTCACAAATCCATTTTTCTCGTAACAACAGAAGTTGTTTTATAGTACACGCGAGTTGTCTACGGTGATGCCGCGCCTCGCTTCCACGCAACGCGAAGACGGGTTGAAGCCAAGGGGGCGGTGGAATGGGCGACCACTGGCGTCTCGATGGCGGACGGACGCGAGCAGGCCGTTGCCGTATCTGACAGGCTTATGACTGTCACACCCTCAGTAACGCCATGAACGGCGTCGTCGGTGGAACACGGTTACGCGTCGGCAAGACCGTTGCCACCCTCGTGTTTATCGACGTGCTATGAGATGGTCCATCGATGCACCGTGTCTCGTCTCGCTCGTCGCAATTCCGGGGCTGCTGGAGGGGCGATGGGGCTGATGGCGGTGGCGTCGATGGGTCTCGCCTTGACTCTCGACCGCCTCTTCGAGGAGTTTCCGGCCCGCGTTCATCCGGTTGCGCTGTTCGGCCGCCTCGTCGGATGGCTCGACCGCCCGTGGTCCACTCCGCGGCCGGTGGGCACGGTCGTCGCGCTCGTCTTCCCACTTGAAGTCGCCGTTCTCGCGGGCGGTATTACTGTCCTTTCGGTACGGTATCATCCGATTCTTGGAACGGTCGTCGCAGCGCTCGCGCTGTTCACGACGACGAGCCTCCGAATGTTGCTCTCGGTCGCCACGGACGTGGTCGAGCGGACCGAAACCGACCCCGACCGTGCCCGCGAATCGGTACGGGCACTCGTCGGCCGCGATACGGAAACCCTCTCGCCGGGTGAACTGCGGAGCGCCGCCGTCGAGAGCGTCGCCGAGAACCTCGCCGACGGACTCGTCGCTCCTCTCCTCGCCTTCGCGCTCGGCGCACGACTGTCACTCCCGCTGGCGGTCGCGGCCGCCGTCTGGGTGAAGGCGGTGAACACGCTCGATTCGATGCTCGGCTATCGGTCGAAGCCGGTCGGCTGGGCGAGCGCTCGCCTCGACGATGCCGTCATGTGGCTCCCCTCCCGACTCGGTGCAATGCTCATCGCTCTCGCGGGCCGCTCACCGGCGGCGCTCTCCCGCGCTCGGTCGTGGCGCGACGACCCACCCTCGCCCAACTCCGGCTGGCCGATGGCGACCATCGCGGCCGTCCTCGGCGTCGAACTCCGGAAACCGGGCGTCTACGTGTTGAACCCGAACGCCGAACTGCCGACGGTCCCCGAGGCTCGGCAGGGGATTCGCGTCGTCGCCATCGCAGGACTGATTTCGTTTCTCCTCGCGGGGGTGCTCGCGTGGTACTGACGGCCGTGCGGGGCGCGCTGGGATTCCTCTCGCGGCTTCCCGTCGGTCACGACGACGCCGCGTGGGGGGCGTTCAGGACGACCCCCGTATCCTTCCCGCTCGCGGGCTACGTCCTCGGCGCGCTGGTCGCGCTCGCGCTGTTGCTTCCCGGGCCGTCGCCGACGGTCGCGCTCCTGTTCACTCTCGGTGTCTATCTCGTGACGGGCATCAACCACATCGACGGCGTGACCGACCTCGGCGACGCGCTGGTCGTCCACGGCGGTCCGGCCGAGCGGCGCGCGGTGATGAAAGACACGGCCGTCGGCGTCGGCGGCGCGCTTGCGGTCACGCTGGTCGTCCTCGGAGTCGCCACCGCCGGCATCGGACTCGCCGCGTTCCCGGCTCGGGCTGTGCTCCTCGTCGTCACCGCCGAGGTGGGGGCCAAACTGGGGATGGCAGTCGTGGTCTGTCTCGGCACGGCCGACCATGAGGGTCTCGGCTCGGCACTCACGGCGAACGCATCCCCTCGTTCGGTCGTCGCACCCGTGCTGACTGCCGTTCCCGTGGCACTACTGACGTGGCCGCGCGTCGTTCCTGCGGTGACGACGCTCCTCGCCGCAGTTCTCGCTGCGCTCTTCGTCTTTCGCTGGGCACGGGTGAATCTCGACGGCGTCAGCGGCGACGTTCTCGGCGCGACGAACGAGGTCGCTCGCGTTGCAGCGCTCCACGCGGGGGTGATGGCGTGGACGCACTGGTGATGTGTGGCGGTCGTGGAACTCGCTTGGATGCCGACACCGAGAAGCCCTTGTACGACATCGACGGTCGCCCGATGGTCGACCGGGTGCACGATGCGCTCGCCGCCAGCCGAATCGAACGGGTGTATCCCGTCGTCTCGCCGCACACGCCCCGGACACGCGACCATCTCGACGGTCGAATCATCGCGGCACCGGGCGAAGGCTACGTCGCCGACCTCCAGTACGCGATAGAGCGCATCGACCCACCCGTTCTCACCGTGGCCGCCGACCTGCCCTTGCTCGCCGGCGATGCCATCGACGCCGTGCTCGATAGGCACACGAGTCGGTCACTCACCGTCTGTGTCCCCGCCGCGCTCAAGCGACTGTTGGGCGTCAGCATCGAGACGACGATGGACTCCGAGGGGGAGGTCGCACCGACTGGCGTCAACGTCGTCTCGGGCGGGGACGCCGAAGACATGTTCACGACCCACGACGCCCGGCTCGCGGTCAACGTTAATCGTCTCGCGGACGCAGCGGTTGCGGAGGAGTTGCTATGAGATTCGAGGGAACAATCGATGCGGAGGTGGGCGATGGCATCGACACCGGACGAGGAAGGGCTGGTTACTTCGTCGAGCGACATATAGAGGATCGATATGAAACGTGAGACGGTGCGGCAGGTCGGCCGAGAACCACACGGGAGCAGCGACGATTCGGACGTTCTCGACTTCAGCGCGAACACGAACCCCTGTCTCCCGGATGGCGTCGAAGACGTCTACCGGGAGGCGTTCGCTTCGTCGCGTAGCTATCCACCAGAACCGCCGACGGCGTATCGTGAAGCGGCGGCGGAATACGTCGGCTGTGACTCCGAGCACGTGACTCCGACGCCGGGTGGACTCGCCGCCATCCGACTGACCATCGAACTCGCCGTCGGCGGGGGCGATTCGGTACTGGTTCCGTATCCGAGTTTCGCCGAGTACGTACGCGAGGTCCGTCTGCAAGGCGGCGAACCGTCGTTCGTCCCGCAGGACCGAATCCTCGAAGCGAACCCGTCCGGTCACGCGCTGGCCATCGTCTGCAACCCGAACAACCCGACCGGCAACGCCTACGATACCGATGCGCTGTCGGCGTTCGCGGCGCGGTGCCGGGATGCCGGGACGCCGCTGCTCGCCGACGAGGCGTTTCTCGGGTTCACTGACCGGCCCTCGCTCGCGGGGACCGATGGCGTCGTCGTCGCTCGCTCGCTGACCAAACTCTTCGGACTGCCAGGACTCCGGGCGGGGTTCGCGGTCGCGACGGGTGCATTCAACGAGGCGCTCGGGGTCGCTCGTCGGTCGTGGAACGTGAGCGCGCCGGCGCTGGCGACAGGTTCGTTCTGCATGACCCGAGAGGAGTTCGTCGCGGCGACCCGCGAGCAGGTTCGCACGGAACGGAACCGGATGCAAACCGCACTCTCCGGGACGTTCGACGTGTATCCGTCCGACGCGCCGTTCGTCCTGTTCGACATCGGCGATAGGGCGGTCGAGGAACTCCTGCATCGAGCACGCGACCACGGACTCGCACTCAGGGACGCCACCACCTTTCGCGGTCTCGACTCGCACGTCCGTGTCGCCGTGCGCCGGCCAGAAGAAAACGACCGACTGCTGGAGGTGCTCGATGTTTGAAACCACCATCGCTGATGGCGTGCTCGGGCTTCATCGGCCGGGAACCCGCTGGCTCTCGACGGGATGGGATGGCGGGTTCGAGCGGGCCGCGGCCGCCTACAACGTCACGGTTCCCGAGGGCTGGGAACGAACCGACCTCGGAGCGTACATCGACGAGCGACGGGAGCGAGCCGGATTTACTGCTACTGGCCCGACGCTGCTCACTGGCGTCGAGATGTGCCACGCGCGGGGCGCGCGGCTCGACACCGTGGTCGCGTACGCGACCGTTGGCCTGTCGAATCCCGCTGCGCTCCCGATGGAGCCGATTAGAACGGACGAGGAACCGCGCGACCGTCCATCCCGCATCGGAACGGTCAACCTCCTCGTCGGGACGACGCGGCGTCTGACCGAGGCGGCGCTTGCGACGCTCCTCGGGGTCGTTGTCGAGGCGAAGACGGCGACGCTACTGGCCGAGTCGGGGTTTTCGGGCACGACGACGGATGCGGTCGTCGTCGGTAGCGACGAGACCGGGGAACCGGCGACGTTCGCCGGGAGCGCGACGCCGGTCGGTGCTGCCGCTCGTGCGCGCGTCCGCGAGGCAGTCCGAGCGAGTTTCCGCTCACGATACGCCGAACGAGAGGTTCCCCGTTCGGTCGCGGACGCCGAACACGGGGTCGTCACCGACCGACGTGCGGAGGTGTTCACGCCGTGAACGAGCGATTCCCTCCCCTCGCGAGGTCATACCGACCGCCGACGCGGATACAAGATACCACTGAATACCACCAATGACGAACGACACCACCGACGAACGCGATAGCAGAGGACAGTCCCAGAGGACGCCCGGAA
>CAZJHA010000155.1:0-1920 GCA_964545755.1 uncultured Halobacteriales archaeon
ATCGGCCGTCACTGCCGCCTACATCGCGTTCCGACTTAAACGTGCAGAGCCGAGTTATAGATTGCGTTACAAAACTTCGTTTCAGCGAATCGTTTTGTAGGTGTGCCATCAACCCTCAACTATGGCAGTCGAAGACACCGAGTACGTGCAGGTCGCAACGCTGTCGGACCTCGAAGACGAGGGTCGAGCAGTCGTGAGCAGTGACGGCCGACCAGTCGCGCTCTTCCATCACGAGGGCGAGGTCTACGCCGTCGACAACCGCTGTCCACACATGGGCTTTCCGCTTACTCGGGGGACCGTCGAGGACGGCATTCTGACCTGCCACTGGCACCACGCTCGCTTCGAGTTGGAGGAGGGCGACACCTTCGACCTCTTCGCCGACGACGTTCAAACGTTTCCGACCGCAATCGACGACGGCGAGGTGTACCTCGACCCCGACCCCGAACCCGACGTGCCGCCCGCGACCCGGCGGCGCAATCGACTCGCCGACGGACTTCAGGAGAACATCTCGCTCGTGATGGCGAAATCCGTCATCGGATTGGACGAGGAGGGTGAGGGGTTCTACACGCCCGTCGAGACGGCTGTCAACTTTGGGACGCGCTATCGCGCGATGGGCTGGGGGCGCGGTCTGACCACGTTGGGCTGTATGGCGAACCTCTACGACCACGTCGGCGGCCGGGACAAGCGCCGCGCGATGTTCATGGGCGTCCGGGAGGTCGCCGACGATTCAGCGGGCGAACCGCCACGCTTCCAGCAGTACGCCTTCGACAACCGCGACCTCTCGAAGTCCCGACTCAAATCGTGGTTCCGGGACACCTGCGAGGTGCGCGATACCGATGGAGCCGAGCGGTGTCTGATCACGGCCATCGACTGTCTCGCGCTCGAGGAGGTCGCTGAAATCGTCTTCGCGGCCGCGACCGACCACCGCTACATGAACGCCGGCCACACGCTCGATTTCATCAACACGGCCTTCGAGACCGCCCAGCATCTCGGGTGGGACGGCGAGGCGCGACGCGCCTCGAGACGGCCGAGCGGTGAGCGAAGCGAGCCGCGAGGCGGGCACGCCGACGCCACGCTCGCCTCGACGGTCGCCCAGATCACGAACGCCACGCGCTCGGAGGAACTCTCTTCGTGGCGGCAACCTGTGGACATCGCCGCACTCTGCGCGGATGCGAACGATTTGCTACCTGACCTCGTGGCGGCTGGCGAGGGGAAGGACTGGGAGCACCCTGAAGGGTTCGTCGAGACGCTGCTCGCCGAGGACGCGGAGGCAATCATCGACGCGCTGACCGACGCCATCAGGGCGGGTGCGACGACGAGCCAGCTCGCGGACGCGGTCGCGCGCGCCGCCACGCGACGGGTGCTGTGGTTCGCCACGAACAACGAGTTCAACGACTGGAACACCGTCCACCACACGTTCACTTACGCGAACGCACTTCACCGTGCGACCGAAAAGACCGACGCGAGCGAACTCTACCGGGCGTGTTTCGACGCCGCGATGTCCGTCTATCTCGACCGCTTTCTCAACTCGCCGCGTGCGCCGGTGCCCGACCCCGGCGAGACCGACCGCGCTCCCGCGGACATCCGCACCGACCTGCTCGACGCCTTCGACGAACAGGGACAGGTCAACCGGGCTGCGACGCTCGTGAGCGAGCATTTCGATGCCGACGGCGACCCGGTCGACCTCAAGCGCACGCTCGGGCGCGGGCTGCTCCGCGAGGACGCCGACTTCCACACGCTGCAGAACCTGACGGCGGCCATCGAGCGCTTCGAGCACGTCGCCGACGAGGACGAACAGCGGACGGCGCTGATGGCCTCGGCGCGCTACATGGCCGCCCACTTCCCGACGCGGCGCTCGAACGAACAGACCTTCTCGATTGCGACGCGGCTGCACCGCGGCGAGCGCCTCCACGAGGTGGA
>CAZJHA010000155.1:2020-5398 GCA_964545755.1 uncultured Halobacteriales archaeon
TGGCCGGTTCTCGAATCAGTAGTGGAGTACGAGACCGGCTGGTACACCGGTGGCTACGACCGCGTCGAACAGCCCGATGGCAGCGAGAAAAAATACTACTGGGCGGAGCTGCCGGCGGCGGTCGTGGTGGTCGCCCGCAGCGGCGACGAACTGGTGTTCGTCGACCAGTATCGGCCGGCCATCGGTGAACAATGCCTCGAACTCCCGGCCGGCATCGTCGAGGACGGCGAATCGGCCACGACGGCGGGCGCGCGCGAACTCCGCGAGGAGACCGGCTTCGAGGCCGCTGGCGTCTCGCTGCTCGAAGAGTTCTGGGTCGCCACCGGCGTGCTTCGCCACCGTCGCGCCATCGTCTTCGCCGAGGGACTCACCCCCACCGACCGCGACCTCGACAACAACGAGTTTCTGACCGTAACGACGATACCAATCGACGAAGCGCTCGCCGTGGCGCGCGAGGAACCTGCCAACGACGCCACTATCGAGGGGTTGCTGCTCGCACGCGAGGAGGGCCTGCTCTGACGAACGGCGGTTTTATTCGCCCGAAGCCGGTATGGATGGCGTGAGCGACGAAATCACGCCCGACAAACTCGCCGGCCTGCTCGACGCCGACGAGCCGGTGCGCGTCGTCGACATCCGCTCGTCTGCTGCCTTCGAGCGCGGCCACATCCCCGACAGCGAGAACGTTCCCTTCGAGGAACTGCCCCGGCGCGTCGAGCGCTTCGACGATGCCGAGCACGTCGTGACGGTCTGTCCGCACGGCAAAGCTAGTCTTCAGGCCGTCCAGTTGCTCCGCTCGGCCGAAGCGGTCGATGACGCCACCGTCGAGAGCCTCGCCGGCGGTCTCGAAGCGTGGGACGGCCCGCTTGATACCGCCGAACACACCTCCGGCGACGACCGCGCGGTCCCGTCCGGCAACGAGACCGACGCACCGTTTTGAGCTACCTGTCGAGAAAGTCCAGTAGCTCGTCGCCATCGCGGGTGTTGAGAACATCACCCGCTTCGGCCCAGCCGCGTCGGGCGGTGTGCACGCCGTACTGAAGCAGGTCGTAGCTCGCTGGCTGGTGAGCGTCGGTGTCGATGACCACCGTGGCCCCGGTCTTGATTGCCGTCCGGACCGCACCGCCCGAGAGGTCGAGGCGTCGCGGGTTCGCGTTCACTTCGAGCGCTACTCCCCGTTCGGCGGCCGCCTCGGCCACTCGTTCGAAATCGAGACCCAAACCTGTTCGCTGGTTCAGATACCGCCCCGTCGGATGGCCGATGATATCGACAGAGGGGTGTTTGATGGCCTCCACGATGCGCTCGGTGCCGTCGCCGTCGAGACCGCTGTGTGGCGAGGCGACCACGATATCGAGGTCCGCCAGCACGTCGTCCTCGACCGAAACCCCACCGTCGGCGTCGATGTTCGTCTCGACGCCCGCGAACACCTCGATATCTGCGTCCTCCGCGACGGCCTCGATGGTATCGCGTTGTGCTTCGAGGTCCGCCTCGGAGAGACCCATGTCGGCGACGATGCCCGGCCCGCTCGCGTGGTCGGTGATGGCGAGGTATTCGTGGCCGAACTCGGCCGCGCCCGCGACCATCTCCTCGATTGCGTACTCGCCGTCCGACCACTCCGAGTGCACATGGAGGTCGCCGCGAACGTCGCCTTCGGCGAGGAGGTCGGGCAGTTCGCCGTCGGCCGCGGTGGCGAGTTCACCACCGTCCTCGCGGAGTTCGGGCGGAATCCACGGCAGTCCGACCGCCTCGTACATCTCTGTCTCGGTGCTGCCCGCAACACGCTCGCCGACCCGCTGCCCTGCTTCGATGTCCTCGACTTCGGATACGTCGAAGACGCCGTACTCGTTGACCTTCAGGTCCTGTTCGATGGCACGATTCCGAAACCCGATGTTATGGTCGCGGCTCCCGGTGAAATACTGGAGCGCGCTGCCGAATTCATCGGGGACCACGACCCGCAGGTCGATGCGCATCCCCTCGGAGCGGATGCTCGCCTTGCCCGTGCCGGCTTCGATGACCGCATCTGCTCGCTCCCAGTCAGTGAACCGCTCGACGACCGATTCTGGTTCCGCGCTCGCCACCAACAGGTCGATGTCGCCGATGGTCGCGCGCCAGCGCCGCAGCGACCCCGCGAGTTCGCAGTCGGCGACCGCTTCCGCCGCCGCGACGTGTTCTCTCACTTCCTCGCCCAGCGGACGTGCGTCGCCGAGCAGCGACCGCTCGCCGGCCTGTCGGGCGAAGTCGATGCCAGAGAGGATGTTTGCCTCCGTTTTCGCGCCGAACCCCTCGACCGCGCGGATGCGCTCTTCGCGTGCAGCCGTTTCGAGGTCGTCCAAGTCCTCGACGCCGAGTTCCTCGTAGAGGGTGCCAACGGTCTTGGGGCCGACGCCCTCGACGCGCGTGAGCGCCGCCATGTCCACGGGGAGTTCGTCGCGTAGCTCTGCTAACTCCTCGATATCGCCCGTCTCGACGTACTCGATGATTTTCTCCGCGAGCGCCTCGCCGACGCCCTCGATCTCCTCGACGGCGTCTTGCCCGCCGGTGGCCAGCGATTCGATACTCTCTGGATAGGCGCGGACGTTCTCGGCCGCTCGGCGGTACGACTGAGGTTTGTATTCTACTCCTGTGGCTTCGAGGCGGGCGGCGAACTCCTCGAAGCGGTCGGCGAGCGCGTCGTTTTCCCTCATCGGCGCGCCCTCGATTCGTCCCGTCCGAGTGCCTGTTGCAGGAAGTTCATCCAGCGCTTGTGGTCGGCCGCTTCCTTCGCCGTCGCCTCGCGTTCGATATCGCCCGTTTCGAGGTCCGACAGCGCGTGCAGCGCGCGCTCGATGCCGATGATGCTCTCGACGAGTTCTTCTCCTCTCTCGCGGCTGATGTCGCCCTCCTCGATGCGCTGTCTGCGCGCGAGGCGCTCGCGCCGGAGGTTCCGCTTCGCGCGCTCGACGGTCTCGCGCTCGTCGGCCGGCACCGACCCGCGTGACCGCGTCTCGAAGACGAACTCCCGCAGCGCGAGCCGCTCGCCTTGGACGGTGATTTCGTCGGGGATATCGGCCCCGACGGTCGCGCCCTCGCGGTCGACGCGCGCGAGGAGCTGTTTTCGCTCGTACGGTTTCATGGCGTGCCTCGGAGCCGAATCCACTTCGACCCTGCGGCCGGCGGTCGAACTACCGGCGGCCTACACCCGCTCGATGATCGTGGCGACACCCTGTCCGAACCCGATGCACATCGTCGAGAGCGCGTACTCCTGGCCCGTGCGTTCGAGTTCGTGGGCGAGTTTCGTCACGAGCGCCGTACCGGTCGCGCCGAGAGGATGGCCGTGGGCGATGGCTCCGCCGTTGACGTTCGTGCGCGCCCAGTCCGCGCCGGTCTCGTCGAGCCACGCGA
>CAZJHA010000156.1:0-5373 GCA_964545755.1 uncultured Halobacteriales archaeon
GTCCCGATATCTGGGTGGGTTTCGTCTGGCGTGCGCACGATGGCCATTCCCTGTGCGACGCCGACGACCTCGCCGGCGCGTTTCATTCCCGGAGTGCGGTGACGTAGGCCGCGATTGCCTGTAACAGGTCGGATTTGCCGTCGTCATCGGCGTCCTTGATGAGGACGCGGCCCCTCGGAGAATACTCGCGCGGATAGGTCTTCTCACGCTCGATGGTCACATCGTACCCGACCTGTCCAGCCGCGCGAGCGATTTCATCGACGGTCGGCTCCGGGACGGCGACGCTTCGGGGCACGCGCCGGCCCTCGCTGCGACTCAACTCTGCATCGAGATAGGCCGGCCAGATGACGTTCTCGACCATACGGCTGGTTCGCCGCCCGGCGGATAAACCGCTTGTGACACGCTCTTAGGTCCGTCGGGCGAGCAGCGCCGCGCCGAGGAGTGCGATGGCTGCCGCCACCACCCCGAAGCCGGGACCGCTCCCCGAACTCGTCGTGGTGCCTGCATCGGTGCCGGTCGCTCCATCGGTCGCTGTCCCGCCGGACGCATCGGCGGTTTCCGCGGTGGTGTCAGCAGCGGGCGCTCCACCGTCGGCTGCGACCGCCGTTCCGGCTTCGCTCGTGGTCGTCGCGGTCGCGTTACCGCCGTCGGCAGCAATCGGTTGTTCGGTGGTCGCGTTCGTGCTGAGGTTCGCCGGCCCGATGGGCGTCTCGGTGAGGGTCGCCGACTGCATCGCCTCCGGATGGAGGGTGCGGGCGATTTCGGTCAGCGGGAGGATCACCCGCGGTGCCGGCTGGCTGATGTAGTCGGCGTTCACCACGAGCGTCTGGTTTTGCTGTACGGCGGTCGTGCTTGCCCATGGTTCCTCCGCGGGAACTATCGAACGGTCCGAGGTGATGATCCACTCGGGACCCCGGTTGGCGACGACCTCGGCGCTGATCTGCTGATAGCCCTGAATCCCCGCACTCGCGGCGAGGTTCTCCGCTCCGCCGGTCGTGAGCACGTCGTCGATGAACGTCCCGTTTCCAGGGACGAAGCTGCCGGTTTGCAGGTAGAGCGCGCCCGGTGCGGACTCGTTGCCGACCGTCTGTCGAATCGTCTCGACGCGGGTCTGCATCGCCGAGACGATGCGATCGGCATTGTCACACGCCCCCACGAGCTGACCGGTCTGGTTCGTCTTCGAGTAGATGTCCGAAAACGAGTTCGCAAAGTCGAACTTGAAGACAGTCACGCCGGCGCTGCGCAGCGTCTCGACCGTCGCGTTCGGGATGGTGTTCGGCGCGAGCACGAGGTCGGGTTCGAGTCCGACGACTTCCTCGACGTTGACGAACTGCTGTCCCGCGCCGGAGATGTTCGTCCGCGTGTCGGCCCCCTCCAGAAAGCTGGCGTACTGCGAGACGCCAACCACCTTCTCGCGGACACCGAGCTCCCAGAGCGTCTGTGCCGCGCTCGGCTGGAGGGTAACGACGCGCTCGGGTTCGTCCTCGACAGTGACCTCAGTTCCGGTCGCATCGGTCGCCGTCACCGGAAACGAGCAGGTCTCGCCCGTCTGTGCCGGCTGTGTGCCAAGTTCGGCCGGTGTCGCCGCGACCGGCCCGATGCCGGCGACCACGACCAGCAGTACTACCGCCGCGCTCGCTGTCTTCGAGAGCATACACACCCAGCCTCGGCGCTATGCAATAAATACTTATCTAACCCAACCGCAGTTGGCCTCATGGATGGAGAGGCGTCCGCGGCGGTCGCGCCGACGGATGCCCACGGCACGGTCGGTTCGCGCACGCTCGCGTGGTCGGCCGGTCTCGTGTTCG
The DNA here is from genome assembly GCA_964545755.1 of uncultured Halobacteriales archaeon. Taxonomy (GTDB): domain Archaea; phylum Halobacteriota; class Halobacteria; order Halobacteriales; family Halococcaceae; genus Halococcus. The sequence continues at coordinate 1,809 of CAZJHA010000156.1, forward strand.
CGCTGGTCGCCGTTGTGCTCGCGAGCGCGACGCTCGGGCCAGTCGGTGTCGAATACGCGGTCGTGGCGCGGGTGATTCTCGACACGCTCCCCGCGTTTTCGTTCGCGGTTCCCGAAACCGCCGCGACAATCGTCATGGACATTCGACTGCCGCGCATCGCGCTCGCAGCGGTCGTCGGCTTCGCCCTCGGCGCGTCCGGTACTGTGATGCAGGGATTCTTCCGAAACCCGATGGCTGACCCCTCGATCATCGGCGTTTCTACTGGGGCGGCAACGGGCGCAGTCGCGTGGATCGTCCTTCCTCTTAGTTTGCCGTTCGCCCTCGGCTTGCAGGGCGCGGCCTTTGCCGGCGCACTCGTCGCCGCCTTCGGGGTGTATCTCGTCGCCACCGAGGGTGGACGGACGCCCGTCGCCACCCTCCTGCTCGCCGGCGTCGCGATCCAGACCTTCTTGGGGGCGGTCATCTCCTACCTGCTGGTCAACGCCGGCGAGAGCCTCGAACGGGTGACCTACTGGCTGATGGGCCATCTCCACAACGCCGGCTGGGGCGATGTCGTGACGACGCTGCCGGTCGCACTCGTCGTCTTCGCCGTGCTCGCAGCCTACGCCCGCGACCTCAACGTCCTGCTACTGGGCGAGAACGAAGCCCATTCACTCGGTATCGAGGTCGAGCGAAGCAAGCGCGTCCTATTGGCCCTCTCAAGTGTCCTGACCGCCGGTGTGGTCGCGGTCTCGGGCGTCATCGGCTTCGTCGGACTCATCGTGCCCCACGTGATGCGCCTGCTCGTTGGTCCTGACCACCGAATACTCCTCCCGACGAGTGCGCTCGCAGGCAGCGTCTTCCTCGTTGCCGCCGACACGCTCGCACGCTCCGGTCCCGCCGAACTCCCCGTGGGCATCGTGACGGCGGCGGTCGGCGCACCCTTCTTTCTCTATCTGCTTCGCCGCCGGGAGGTCCACGCGCTGTGATAGATAGTCGGGACCTCTCGGTGGCCTTCGATGACGTGCAGGCACTCGACGACGTGAGCCTCGGCGTCGAGCGCGGCGAACTCGTCGGGCTGGTCGGGCCGAACGGCGCGGGCAAGAGCACGCTCTTGGGTACCATCAACGGAATCCTCGAACCGACCGCTGGCCGCGTCACGGTCGCCGGCGACGACGTGACCGAGCTCTCGGCACGCGCGCTCGCCCGGCGAGTGGCGACCGTTCCCCAACAGACGAGTCTCTCCTTTGCCTTTCCCGTCCGCGAGGTGGTGGCGATGGGCCGGACGCCATACCGCTCGCGTTTCGACCGCGTCTCGGAAGCCGACCGCGAGCACACCGAACGGGCGATGGCACGTACCGACGTCGCGCGCTTTGCCGACCGGACCATCGACGAGGTCAGCGGCGGCGAGCGCCAGCGGGTCGTGGTCGCGCGCGCACTCTGTCAGGACCCCGATGCACTCCTGCTCGACGAACCGACCGCCAGCCTCGACATCGACCACCAAGTACGGATTCTCTCGCTGGTCCGCGAGTTCGTCGCCGAGGGTCGCGCGGCGCTCTGTGCGATTCACGACCTCTCGCTGGCCGCGCGCTTCTGTGACCGGCTCGCACTCGTCGCCGATGGGGAACTGCTCGCCACCGGTGCTCCCGCGGACGTCCTCACGGAGTCGAACGTCGAGCGCGCCTTCGGGACCGACGCGGCGGTGACGAGTCATCCGGTCACCGGAACGCCCGACGTCACGGCGCTCACCGGCGACGAACCCCGACGGACGGACCCACCGATGGTGGACGACTGATTGGGTCCAATGACCGAATAGAATCGTTCGATACGCATGGTTCCCATGTTTCTGGTAGGAACGGAAATCGTTAGTTCGGCTTCGCTCGACTATCGAGCATGGCGCTCGTGAACGCGCTTGCAACGACGACGGAATCGCAACGGGAGCGATGATAGCGCTCGGTTCACCAGTGGGTCTGGCCGTTTACCTCCTCGTCGTCTCACTGGAGGGACCGAGCAGCGACTCCCCGACGTGGCCTGCTATATCTGGGCCTCACCGGGTTCTTCCTCGCTGTCGGTGCTATCGGGTACGGCGTCGGACTGGCGACACGACGACATCCGTAACTCGGCGCTATCGTTGTTCGTCCGGCATGCTACACCGTCGGGGTGCTTATTGGTCGAGCGGTGCGGTCGCTCCTGCCGAGCGGTCTCGCCGAGCCGGGTCGTCACGAGCGCGTTCACGCGTTTCGGGTCGGGCACGTCGCGCAACGAGAGGTTTACCCCACCGGTGCCGGCGGTGTAGATCGCGATGTCGCCGTACGAGAGGCTGCGCTCGACGAGTGATTGCTCGAAGGCGGTGTTCTGCACCCGGTCGAAGCGGACCTGCGTGACGGTTCGGGAGAGCAACCCTCGCTTCTCGTAGACGGCTCTCGTCGTGAACACGTAGCGTGTGCTCCAGCGCGAGAGATACACCCACGCGGCGACGGCCATCCCTATCGGCACGAGTGCGAGCGCAGGCCACTCCGGAACCAGTGGGAGCGAGATATCGCGGTAGAGCCAGACGCCGAACAGGCTCAGCGCGAACGCGACCACGACCGTGGGTACGGCGGGGTAGAGACTCGGCATGCCGGCCCAGAGCACGCGCTCCTCGCCCGTCAGATGAACCCAGTCGCTCGCTCCGGCGGCCGACGCCATCCTCTGAACCGAGGACGAGCACGGACTTACAGGTTGCGTCCTCGCGCCATCGCTCGGCGCGGTGACCAAAGCGTGGCGAGCGCTCGCCGGAAGTGCTAACGGTTTTTAGCCCCCGGCGTGGATGGGCAGTCGTCGTGACCGAGCGCCCCAGCACACGCGGCCGCGGAATCGCAACCGACAGCCAGTCGGGAACGGAGTACAGCCGCCGCGACGAACGGTCGACGGCGAGTCGTGGGCGCTCGGTGTCAATCATCATCCCGACGTACAACGAACGCGAGAACATCGAACGCGTCGTCGAGCGCTGCCGGGACGCCCTCGCCGACTACCGCTTCGAGATCGTGGTCGTCGACGACGACTCCCCGGACAAGACGTGGCGGCTCGTCGCGAACTCGTACGAGGACGCCGAAACGGTCCGCATCGTGCGCCGCACCGAGGAGTCGGGGCTTGCGACCGCCGTCTCACGAGGCTTCGACGAGGCCAGCTACGAGTGCTGTGCGGTCATCGACGCTGACCTCCAGCACCCCCCGGAAAAGCTACCCGAACTCATCGCGGCGTTCGAGGACGGGGCCGACATCGCCATCGGTAGCCGCCACGTCGCCGGCGGCGGCGTCGAGAACTGGTCGCGCTTCCGGCGAATCGTCAGCCGCGGCGCGATGGCAATCACCAAACTCGCACTACCGCCGACGCGGGGCATCGCCGACCCGATGAGCGGCTTCTTCGCCATCCGGCGCGAACTCATCGACGACGTCGCGCTCGCACCGACGGGCTACAAAATCCTGCTCGAAGTGCTGATGAAATGTGACTACGACCGCGTCGTGGAAATCCCGTACGTGTTCACCGAGCGCGAGCGCGGCGAGTCGAAGCTCACTCCAGACGAATACTGGGAGTTCCTCGAACA
>CAZJHA010000157.1:0-5332 GCA_964545755.1 uncultured Halobacteriales archaeon
GGCGTCGGCGAGACCATCGAGCGCGTCGAGTCGTGGGGCGTCGATTTCGTTCCACCGCGCATCGAGGAGGGGAAGGCAAAGATCGCCAGCCTCGACGCCATCGCGCTCGCCACGGCACGAGCCACGGGCGCGAACGAACTCGCCGACACGCGAATCGTCGTGACGAGCGGGGCGACGACCGAAGCCATCGACCCGGTGCGCGTGCTCACGAACCGCTCGTCGGGCAAGACCGGGCGGGCGGTCGCGCAGGCGTGCTACGTGCGCGGTGCGGACGTGACGCTCGTCCACGACGGCCCTGACCTGTGCTACGCCGACATCGAGCGCGTCGAGAGCGCCGCCGGGATGCTCGCCGCGGTCGAGGAAGCGGTCGAAGGGGCCGACGCGCTCGTCTCGGCGGCGGCCGTCGGCGATTACACCGTCGAGGAAAGCGACGAGAAGATCCGTTCCGGACAGGACCTCTCGCTCGCGCTCGAACCCACGGTGAAGATCCTCGATGCGGTGCGCGAGTCCCATCCTGACCTCCCCATCGTCGGGTTCAAGACCGAGACGAGCGGCGAGGACGAGGCGATGGTCGACGCCGCCCGCGAGACGCTCGCGCGAGCGGGGCTGGCCTTCGTCGTCGCCAACGACGCGAGCGTGATGGGCGAAGACGAGACGCGCGCACTCGTGGTTCGGGAGAGCGATGTCGAAACCTACGAGGGCGACAAGGCCGGTCTCGGCGCGCGCGTCGCCGCGGAGTTGGCCGTCGAGTTGGGGTAGCTTTCATCGACGTACACCATCGTGCTGCTGATGGTGCAACCGCTGTCGAAGAGGAACCGCTGGACCTCGTGGCGCTCGTAGCCGTCCATGTACCGGTCGATGTCGGTCGCGTTGTCGTACTCCTTCGAGCAGGTATCGGTGGGACCGAACGCGATGACGACCGGCGGGCGTTCGTCGGTCCGTACCGCTTGCCGTACCGCCGTGGCGTTGTCGGTACTGTTCGTCTCGGCCGCGTAGGCTTCGAGATACCACGCAACGGGAAGGCGCTCGAACCAGCCGTCACCGGCGGTCGGGGTCAGATGGGAGTCGGGATTCGGCGCGTAGAGTTCGTCACCGTCGAAATCCGGCTCGTCGCCGTAGAAGAGAACGTCCGTACCGTTGTTGGTTCGCGAAATGTGTCTGATATCGTGGAGGAGGGGTTTCATCTCGCTCGACGATTGGGCGTACTGAACCAGTTCGTTGTCCGCGCTCTGTGGATCTGCGAAGGAGGTGTCGTAGGCGCTCACACCGACCTGTCCAGCAGCGAGGACCAGAACGAGTGCCGCGCCGAGGGCGACGAGCGCGTCACGGTCGACCCGGGTACGGGCGGTGCCGAACGAGGCGCGAAGCGCCGAGAGTCCGATACGGGCGACCAGCGCCACTCCGACCGCCGCCGGCACCGCGAGCGGAACGATGATGTGGATGACTTCCCACGGGAACGGGTTGTCGACGATAATCGGGTAGCCGAGCGCGCTCGCCGCTCCCCAGAAGAAGGTGAACGCGACGACGTCGCGCGGGCGCTCGCCGGTGTAGCGGTCGACGAGGAAGCCGACGAGCGCGAAGGCGAGCAGGACGGGCGCGCCCGCGCCGAGCACCGACCAGAGCGCGCCGGCCGTATCGAGATAGGCGTCGCCGCTCCCGCTGCCCCATTGTCCGACGAATGCGTGCCACGACCCGAGAACTGCCTCACCGACGAGCGCCGGGAGCAGGGTCGGCTCGGCGAGCGTCGCACCCAGCGTTGGCTCCGGCTCGGCAGCCTGTCCGCGCGGCGCATAGAAAAAGACGAAGACGGCGAAAAACTCCACGACGGCGAGCACGAGGTGGAACCACCAGCGCCGCAGTCCAGTGCGGACCCGTCGAGTAGCGTTCCGGAGCGCCTGCGCGGGGCTGTGGGCCGTCCGCATCAACAGCCGACGGTCGGCAAGCAGAGCGAGCGCCCCGAGCCACGTGACGGGATAGACGAGCGCGTTCTCCTTGGTGGTAAAGGCGAGCGCGAAAAACCCGACGCCGAGATAGAGGGGGAAGGGTCGTCCGTGGTCGTAGGCTCGGATGAAAAATCCGAGCGCCACGAGCATGAACCCCGCGAGCAGCAGGTCGTTGCGGTAGAATCGCGAGTAGTAGAGGAGCACGGGGTTGGCGGCGAGAACAAGCGCCAGCGCGAGCGTTTCGGAATCACGCAGGCGGTCGCCGAACAGGAGTGCCACGAGCGGGAGCGCGCCGCCGACGACGGCAACGACGAGGCGCATCGAGAAATCCGAGGCTCCGAGCAGCGCGAACACGTGGCTGTTGACGATTGTGAGGAAGGGACCGTGGACGATGGGGCGATACCAGTAGATGCCCGATTCCATATAGCGATAAGCCCAGTAGGCGACGCGCGCCTCGTCCTGATGGGCGACGCGCGCGCCGAGGGCGACCAACCGTACGCCGAGTGCGAGCACGGCGATGACAGCGACGAGCAGTCGAACACGGGTGCGGCGACGGTTCCAGTCCATCACTCGTCGCTCTCGTCGGGTGATTCGGGGCGCGATTCGCCCGTGTCCGGCCAGACGGCGTCGCCGGCGAACTCGACGCCCATGCGTTCGGCGGCCTGTGAGATGACGTGTGAGCCGGTCGGCACAGTAATAAATAGGAAGATGATGCCGACCAGCGAGGTGAGACCCGCGCCGCCGGGCGCGCTGGGGGCGAAGTATATCGTCCCGGCGAGAAACAGCGACGCCGCCCCCAGCGTCGTGGCCTTGCTCGTCGCGTGCATCCGATTGTAGACGTCGGGCAGACGGATGAGACCGATTGTTCCGACCAGCAGGAAGAACGTCCCCATGGCGATGAACAGTGCGACGAGCGCGGCGTGAATCGTGTTCATTCGATGATGTCCCCCTCGGAGACGTAACGTGCGACCGCAATCGTGCTGATGAAGCCGATGATGGCGAGGACGAGACTCACGTCGATGAAAAATCCGTTGTCGGTCTGCAGCGCGAACAGGATGGCGATGGCGACGACATTGGTCCCAATCGTATCAAGCGCCACCACCCGGTCTGGCGTCGTCGGGCCATAGATAACCCGATAGCCGGCAACGAGGGTGACGCCGCTGGCGACGACCAGCCCCACGAAGATGGCGAGGCTGAGGAAGCCGGGGACGTCAGTCGCCACCGCCATCACCTCGCGCGGGCGGCGGGTCGTCGGGACTCGCCTCCTCGTCGAAGATAACGAGTGCGAGGTCTTCCCACGCCCGAATGGGGTCGTTGACTGCCGCGTAGTTCCGACCGGTGATGCCGTGGACGTACAGCGTGTTCGTGCTCTCGTTGTAGTCCATCGTCAGCGTCCCCGGCGTGAGCGTGATGGAGTTGGCGATAGTGGTGATGGCCGGGTCGCTCTCGACGCGCAGCGGTATCGCCACGACGTCGGGGTCGATGGGTAGCGATGGCGAGAGCACACGATAGACGACATCGAGGTTCGCCACGATGAGTTCCTTGCCGAAGACGAGCAGGTACGCTATCGCGGCGGGCGCCGCCCGGGCAGTGCCCGCGAGGGCGAACTCGCCGGCGTAGAAACGTCGAAAGACGTACGCGAGCGGCACGCCGACGGCGAGTCCGATGATGAACTCCTCGGCGACGCGCTCGGGCGTGAGCGCCACGCCACGAACGAACAGCCACAGCACCGCGAACGTTACTCCAATGGCCGGCCAGCGTCTCATCGATTTGCCCCCAGAACCGCATCGACGTAGGCCTGCCTATCGAGCGTGACGTCGGCGGCGGCCTCGGCCGCACGCAACACGGGGTCGAAGCCGATGCCGACGACGACCAACAGCGCCGCGAGCGCGACGACGACCGCCACGAGCGTCGGCGAATACGTCGCCGTCCGCACACCCTCGGATTCGGTGCCCCAGAACCCGCGGTTCCACGCCCGCGAGAAGTACGCGATGGTCAGGATCGCGCCCACGAGCGACAGGCCGAGCGCGAGCGCACCACCACGACCACCCATCACACCGGCGTGTGCAGTTGTCCGGAAGACGAGGAGTTTGCCGAAAAACCCCGATAGCGGTGGAATACCGACCAGCGAGAGTGCTCCGAGGAAGAAACCAATCGAGAGCAGCGGCGTGCGCTTTGCGAGACCGCTGATGCTATCGAAGCGGACCGAGCCGACGGCCTCCTTGACCGTCCCGCTCGCGAGAAACAGCATCGACTTCGCGAGTCCGTGATTCAGCGTGTAGACGAGCGCTGCCGCGATGGCGAGTGCACGCACGCCCGGCACCGTGGCCGCGACCGCCAGCGGCAGTACGACGAAGCCGATCTGACCGATGGACGAGTAGGCGAGCACGCCGTCCAACCCCCTGCGACTCACCGCACCCACACCCCCAAGCAGGATACTGCCGGCGGCCATGGCGAACAGGACCGGCCCGAAAAACGAGAGGAAGCTGTTGCCGACGAAGCCCGGCAGCCCGAGTCCAGCGGGAAGGGTTGCAGCGGCGAAGACGGTGAAGTACAGCCGAATGATGGCGTAGATTCCCACCTTCTTCACGACGCCGGCGAGCATCGCCGCGATGGGCGCGGGTGCGGCGCGGTAGGCGGCCGGCACCCAGAACTGGAAGGGGACGATACCAGCCTTGAGCGCGAACACACAGAACAGCAGGACTGTGAGACCGAGGACGGGAACCGGGTCGACACCGTACTGAGCAGGGTTGGCGAGCCGGCGAGCCATATCGGCCATGTTCAGAGTGCCGACCGTGGCGTAGAGACCGCCGATAGCGAGCAGCATGAGCGCACTGCCCAAGAGGTTGAGCACGGTGTAGGTGAGCGCCGCGCGGGTGTGTTGGGGTCCCGAGTAGAAGGCGACAAGCACGTAGCTCGATAGGAGCATCACCTCGAACCAGACGAAGAGGTTGAATATGTCGCCCGTGAGGAACGAGCCGGTGATGCCGACGACCATCAGATGATAGAGCGTGTGATAGGAGACCCGCTGGGCGTACTCGCTCATAAAGCGTGTCGAGAAGGCGACCGCCGCGAGCGAGAGGACGGCTGTGAGCGCGAGCATGAACAGCGAGAGCGCGTCGGCGACGAGCGTGATGCCGAAGGGAGCCGGCCACGACGAGAGCTGATAGACGAGAATCGACTCTTCGACTACTCTTCCGGCGAGCAGCGCCACCGCACCGAGATAGGCGAGCGCGCCGAGGAGACTCACCGCACGCTGGACGCGTGGGAACCGCCGGAGTGGAAGGGTGGCGATGGCGGTGAAGAGGGTGACCACCAACGGTGCGATGACTGTTTGCGGGGGCATTCAGCCCTCGCCTCCCGTCTCGCCGAGTTCGCGCAGGTCGATG
>CAZJHA010000158.1:0-5324 GCA_964545755.1 uncultured Halobacteriales archaeon
CTCGGTGCCGATGAGGTCCCCGTGCGCGCGAAACCCCGAGTGGGCATCGTCTCGACGGGCGACGAACTCGTCCGGCCGGGCGAGGACCTCGACAGCGGGCGGGGTCAAATCTACGATGTCAATAGCTACGCGACGGCGGCGGGCGTCAGGGAGGCCGGTGGCGAACCCGTCATCTACCCCCACGCGGGCGACGACATGGACGAGATGGAGCGGGTGCTCCGGAATGCCGCCGCCGAGTGTGACCTCGTGCTGTCGTCGGGGTCGACCTCCGCGAGCGCCGTCGACGTCATCCATCGGGTCATCGACGAGCAGGGTGAACTCCTGCTTCACGGAGTGGCCATCAAGCCGGGTAAGCCGATGCTCGTCGGCCGATTGGACGAGTCGGCGTACGTCGGCCTGCCGGGCTATCCGGTCTCGGCGCTGTCGATCTTCCGCACGTTCGTCGCACCGGCCATCCGCCGAGCCGCCGGGCTTCCCGAGCCCGAAACGGCGACCGTCGAGGGGCGAATGGCGAGTCAGGAACGCCACGAGGAGGGTCGTCGTCGGCTCGTGCCGGTCGGATTGGTCACCGACGGTGATGGGGACCTACTGGTCTATCCCGTCGACAAGGGCAGCGGCGCGACGACGAGTCTCGTCGAGGCCGACGGTATAGTGGAGATGTCGGCCGACGTCAACTACCTCGACGAGGGTGAGCGGGTCACCGTCGAACTGTTTTCGCCGAACGTTCGTCCGCCGACGGTGTTCGGCGTCGGTGAGGACGACCCGCTCTTCTCGCAGCTGCTCGACCGTCTCGACCGCCCGCGATACCTGCGTCAGGGCAGTCGCGGCGGCCAGCGGCACCTGCGCGACGGCGTGGCCGATATCGGAGTGAGTTCGATGGCCGACGCCGAAGTCGGCACCGACATCGGCGGCTGGACGCGCGAGTGGGGGCTGGTGGTCCCCGACGGGAATCCCGAGGACGTCGAAGGAGTTGCGGACCTCGTTGATGACGACCTGCGATTCATCAACCGACCGACCGAATCCGGACTCCGGACGAGTCTCGCGAACGCGCTCGCCGACCTCGCCGACGAGCGCGGGGTGGAGCGCCACGAGCTCGTCGACGCCATCGACGGGTTCGAGTTCACCGTGCAGGCCCACGAAAGCCCCGCACGACGGGTGCTCGCGGGCGACGCCGACGCCGGTCTCGGCCTGCGTGCGACGGCCGCGAGACTCGGCTGTGGGTTCGTTTCCGTCGGCACCGAGCGGGTGCGTGTGTTCGTAAATCCAGAGCGCACGGATAAACCGGGCGTCGAGGAACTCGAAACCGAACTCGCTGACATCGACTCGCTGCTCAACGAACTACCCGGCTACGGCCGCTGAAGCGCCGGCCGGCAGCCGCGGTGGCGGCGGTTGGCGGTCACGATGCGAACCTCGGCGGATGAAGGGCGAGGCGCGTTGGCACGAGCGAAGTCGTTCGAAAGACGCTTCGTGTCTTTCGTGATCTCGGAAACGCGAAGCGTTTCCGACGACTCGTCGGAAGACCTCCGGTCTTACGAGATGACGAGAGAGCTTTCGCTCTCTCGAACCACGAGTGCCGCGAACGAAGTGAGCGCGCCGAGGGCTTCTGCGGTGCTGTCGCGGTGCGGAAAGCGGTGATGTCCGCGTGAGTGAAACGAGCGCGGTTCACCGTGAGCGAACGGGGTGAGCGGGCGGGAGTTTTTGGTCCAGATTTTTGCGAACCCCCTTGCGAGCGAAGCGAGCAATGGGGTGAAGTAAAAAGGTGGTGGCTTCAGGGATAGAGGAACCACTCGTCGTATGCGTCGGTGCGGCGCTCGACGACCTCGAAGAACTTCGACTGGATGTCCTCGGTGACGGGACCGCGCTCGCCCGGCCCGATGGTGACGTCGTCGACCGAGCGGATGGGGGTGATCTCGGCGGCGCTACCGGTGAAGAACAGTTCGTCGGCGGTGTAGAGTTCGCCACGGCTGATGGCCGCTTCGTCGTGGACCGTGTAGCCGAGGTCCTCCGCGAGCGTGATGGCCGTCCGACGGGTGATGCCATCGAGGATGCTCTCGGCGAGACCGGGCGTATAGAGTTCGCCGTCGTTGACGAGAAAGATGTTCTCGCCCGGGCCTTCGGCGACGTTGCCCTCCTTGTTCAGGACGATGGCCTCGACGTAGTCGTTTCGTCTGGCCTCCTCGCCGGCGAGCATCGAGTTCACGTAGAGACCTGTCGTCTTCGCGTTCGTGGGAATCTGGCTGGAGGCGTGTTTGCGCCACGACGAGACCATCACGTCGACGCCGTTTTCGAGCGCCTCCTCGCCGAGGTAGGTACCCCACGGCCAGCAGGCGATGGCCGTCTTGGTGGGACAGTCCTTGGGACTCACGCCCAGACTGTTGTAGCCGTAGAAGGCGATGGGACGGATGTAACACGACTGGAGGTCCTGGCTCTCGATGAGTTCGAGCGTCGCCTCGGTGAGTTCCTCCCGGGAGTGGTCGATCTCCATGTCGTAGGGTTTCGCGGAGTTGTAGAACCGGTCGAGGTGTTCGTCCCAGCGGAAAATCGCGGGACCCTCCTCGGTGTCGTAACACCGGACGCCCTCGAAGATACCCGAACCATAGTGCAGCCCGTGGGTGAGGACGTGCACTTGGGCCTCCTCCCAGTCCACGAACTCGCCGTCCATCCATATCGTGTCGACGTCCATGTCCTCGAAGCCGCTCATACCCCAAAATCGTCGGGCGGCGTCTTAAATCCACGAGTGTCGGTCGGCACAATGCTTGCCGCCTGACCGTCGGATACCCCCAAGTAATTATTTCGAGGGTCTTAATTACCCTCGTGAATTAGCCGGCGCGATGAGCGATTTCGCACCGCTTGCCTACGAGGACATCGCGCCCGCACGCCGGCCGAGCCTCGCCGAGGCGCTCGTGCCGGTCGCCGCGGTCGTGGTCTTCCTCGGCATCGGGTCGGGGTATCTGGGTCTCGCACCGCACGGGCCGCTGCTGTGGGCCGTCGTTTTCACCGGACTGTTCGCCCGCTATCGGTTCGATTACGACTGGGAGGAGCTCTACGACGCCGCCGCGAGCGGGTTGCGGATGGGCTTGCAGGCGATTCTCATCCTCTTCGTCATCTACGGTCTCATCGCGACGTGGACGAGCGCGGGCACGATTCCGGGCCTGATGTACTACGGTCTCGGAGCGCTCTCGCCGACGATATTCCTGCCGGTGACCGCCGTGCTCGCGGCGGTCGTGGCCTTCGCAGTCGGCTCCTCGTGGACCACAGTGGGAACGCTCGGGGTGGCGTTCATCGGCATCGGCGAGGGACTCGGGGTTCCCGCACCGATGACCGCGGGTGCGGTCGTCTCGGGAGCCTACGCCGGCGACAAGCAGTCACCGCTGTCGGACACGACGAACCTCGCGGCCGCCGTCACCGATACGGACCTCTACGCACACATCCGAGCGATGCGATTTGGGACGCTTCTCGCGTTCGGTGTCTCCGTGCTCGCCTACGCGGGCCTCGGCGCGGCCGTCATCGACGCCGCCGGCGCGAACGCCGCGGCCATCAGCGACCCGCTCGCGGCGACCTACGCGCTCGGCCCGCTCGTCTTCCTTCCGCTGGTCGTGACGTTCGGTCTCGCCATCTACGGAATACCGGCGCTGCCGGCGCTGCTCGCGGGCGTCTTCGCCGGCGCGTTCACCACGATTCTCACACAGGGGGCGTCGTTCACGCGAGCGTGGAACGTGTTTTTGAACGGGACCGCACCAAACACGGGCAGCGAGGTCGTGAACGGCCTGCTCGCAACGGGTGGAATCACCGGTTCGGCGTGGACCATCGCGGTCGTCGTCGCGGCGCTCTCTCTGGGTGGGTTACTCGAACGCACCGGCATCCTCGCGGTGCTCGCCCACCACCTCGCGGCGGCCATCGACTCGCCCCGCTCACTCGTCGCCGGCACGGGCGTCGCCGCGATAGTGACCAACGCCGTCACTGCCCAGCAGTACATGAGCATCGTCGTCCCCGGGATGAGCCTGCGGAGCCTCTACGACGAATATGATCTGGAGACGACCGACCTCTCGCGGGCGGTCGAGGCCGCCGGCACGCCCACCGGGCCGCTCTTTCCGTGGCATGCCGGGGCGGTCTACATGGCCGGCGTGCTCGGGTTCGCAACCTCCTGGACGTTCGTGCCGTACTACTTCTTCGGATTCCTCTCGCCGGCGATACTGTTCGTGCTGGCCTACACGGGCCACGGCGTCGACCAGCGCGCGCGGACGGACGCGGCGGCGACTGTCGACGACTAACGGAAGGCGGCGAGGAGGTTCCGGCCCTCGACGTACACCAATCCGTTCCGCTCGGCGTAAGCCTGTGCGCCCGCCGGCGAGAGCGCCCCGCCAGCGTCGTCGAGCATCTCACAGACGACGACCGCTGGCGGGCACTCGGCCGCGTCGGCGAGCGCGAGCGCGAGTTCGGTGTGGCCGCGGCGTTCAGCCACGCCTCCCGAGGCTCCGCGGAGCAGATGGACGTGGCCGGGCGCGCGGAACTCGTCGGCGAAGTCAGTTTGGTCGGGTGCGGCAGCCGCACGCGCGAGTGCGGTGATGGTTTTCGCCCGGTCATCGTCGGTGATGCCGGTGTAGGTGTCGCGGTGGTTCACCGTCAGCGAAAAGGACGACCGGTCGCCGTAGCTCAGTGTTCCCCCGTCGGCCGCAGGATGGTCGATGGTCTCGCGGGCAAAGGGGAGGTCGAACGCGCGCGCCACGGTGTCCGAAAGCGCGACACAGACCAGTCCGCCAGCGTCGTTGCGCAGGCGTGCGAGCGCGTCGGGGGTGACCGCTCCTGCGGGATAGACGAGGTCGGTCTCACCCTCGCGGTCGGCGGCGTCGTGAATCAACACCGGCTCGCCGGCCGCCAGCGAGCGAATCGCCCGTTCGACCGGTTCCGCGTTCCCATGGTCGACTGCGTGGTCGCTGGTCCGCGAGGTCACGATGCCACCTCGATGCGAACTGTTACGTGATCCTCGTCGGCGAGTCCGAGCTTCTCACGGAGTTTCACCGGCGCGATGACTTCGAGCTGGTCCTCGTCGTGGTGGGTCCGTTCGGGTGCGATGACGTGGGCGCGGTCGTACTCCCGACCATCATAGAGGACAGTTGCAGGATAGCAAAACGCCGGACCATACGTACGGTCGTCGTCCTCCCAGCCGTCGATTTTCGTGGGTTCGGCCGCATCGAGCGCCGTGCGCGCTCTGGTGCTCTCGGCGGCGAGCGCAACGTTGAGCGTGCCGGGAAACGGCTCATAGCCCAGTCGGTCCTCGAACTGGGCCATGTAGCCCGACAGCGAGATGTAGTGGCGACCCTCGC
>CAZJHA010000159.1:0-5313 GCA_964545755.1 uncultured Halobacteriales archaeon
GTACGAATAAGAAAAACGAAACGAAGCAGCAACCGTCCGTCAAACCGGCTCGGTCCATTCGAGTCGGCTAGCACAAAGGAACATGGTCCGTCGGCGTCGTCTCGAAAGCGAGCGTCGGCCCCACTCCTGATTTCGAAAAGCGAAATAGCTGTGCTACTGTCCGAATCATGAGCCACGTTTCGATAGTCGCCACGCCGAAAACCCGCCGCGGGTCGCTTTCACGACGCTTGGAGCACGCCGACCGTACCGATGCACTGCTGTTCGTTCAGACTACCATGACAACAGCACTGTTGTCATGCATTTCGAATCAGTCAGCCACATGGGACCGTCGTCCTCGATCGAATGTGGGTCGGTCGTACCCGAATTGCGAATGGAGACTCTCCGAGAAACCGAGATCGACCGGATTTCGCGAGGTGAGGTGCACGCAATGACGGACTCGGCTCCATCGGTCCCTTCTGATAGTGGCTCATGACTTCCGTCGAAGGACGACTGGCCGAGGTCGTGAGGTAGATAGTCCGGGACGGAAACAATCGCCCCACACCAACACACAGCTAACGCTAAGATAACTTCTGGAATTCAGGACAAGAGACATTTGACCGGTACGGAAGGGTCGATATTGCTGGAACCGAACGGTGTTCTGCGATTCACGTTCTCGTTGAGTAGTGGTGCTATTCGCTTCGGCAGGTCCAGAGCGTCTTCACCCGACCAAACAGCAACACCCGGACGGAAACATGCGGGCGGCAACCATCACCCGCCACCGGGGTGATGCGTCGACAGTCGAGTAACGATTCGCTACCGATTCGGCTGTTCGTCACCGACCCCCTACGCAATCCGTCACCGGTATCACGGCCGTTCCGTGGTCTATCTTCTCTGATCCTCTGGTTGAATTTTAATCGGTATTATCTGTAATTGTGTTCCCCGATCGAGGCCTCTGGTGAACCTACCCCGGATGGCGTGTCGCTTCTGGGTCGAAATACTTCGCCAGCTTTCTTTTCGCACGATAGTACATAAAATATATTAAATATATTATAGAGTCGTAGATGCCTATAATTTCAAAAGTTACCTTATCTACTGTTGCACTGTCTCGTGGCTAGTGAACACCGGAGAGGAACCTCCCGTCGTATCGAAATGCATCCAGACGATGAGTGAGTACCACTAAGTAGTATTCGTTACTTATATCACTGGTGGGCCACGGTATCCTCTCGATGCGTTTCAGCGACCACCTCGTCGAAACCGAATCCGAACTGTGGACCGCACAGAAGAACCACCCGTTCGTCCGCGAACTGGCCGACGGGACCCTCGACGAAGCGGCGTTCCGGACGTGGGTCGAACAGGACTACCGCTACCTTCACGATTACGCGCGCACGTTCGCCGTGCTCGGAATGAAAGCACGCGAGGAGGAGACGATGGCCCGCTGCTTCTCGGTTGCTGGAACCATCATCGACGAGGAGATGGACCTCCACCGGGAGTTCGCTGCCGAGTACGGTCTCACCCCCGAAGACCTCGCGGCCGTCGAGAAGGTTCCCACGTGTATCGCCTACACGAACTACCTGCTGCGGACCGCCACCGAGCGCCCGCTCGGCGTCGGCGTGGCTGCGATCTACCCCTGCGGACGGGGCTATCTCGACGTCGCCGAGCACATAGCCGAGCTGTCCGACGGCGACCACCGCTACACACCGTTCATCGAGAAGTACACCAGCGACGAGTTCCGCGAGTCGGTGGCGTGGATGACCGAGCTGGTCGACCGCTGTGCCGAACGCCACCCGTCGCTCCGCGACGAGATGGAAGCCGCCTTCCGGCGCTGTACGCAGCTCGAACACGCCTTCTGGGAGATGGCCTACACCGAGGAGTCTTGGCCGCACGCGCGCCGAACGGCCGGGGAGGTCTGAATGGTCGGGACCGCGCTCGGCCTTACTGTCGCGGTGCTGGCGGCCATGACCGTCCTCGGAGTCGCCCACTCGCGCACGCGCATGCTCTCGGTTGAGGACTACATCAGCGCGCGTAACTCGGCTGATTTGGGGACGACGGCGGCCACGCTGATCGCCTCCGGCATGGGTGCGTGGATACTGTTCAGCCCCGCCGAGGCCGGCGCGGGATTAGGTGGGCTCGCGGCAGTCGCCGTCGTCTTCGCCTTCCTCCTCGTGATGCTCGTCCGGGGAGGGCGGCCGAAACGGATTCGTCGCCGGGAGCCGAGGTGAACCCATGACCGAGCACGACGTCGCGTTGACGGTTGCCGGGTCGGACAGCGGCGGCGGGGCCGGGGTGCAGGCCGACCTGAAGACGATGGAGGCACACGGCGTCTTCGGGACGAGCGCCCTGACGAGCGTCACCGCCCAGAACACGCGCGGCGTCGAGGCAATCGAGGACATCTCCACCGACGCCATCGCTGCACAGATTCGTGCCGTCGCGGACGACTTCGCCGTCGGCGCAGCGAAGACGGGGATGCTCAGTTCGACAGCCATCATCGAGATGGTCGCCGACTGCCTCGCCGAGTATGACTTCCCGCTCGTCGTCGACCCCGTGATGGTCGCCCAGAGCGGCGACCGCCTGCTCGCCGCCGAAGCCGAGACCGTGCTTCAGGAGGAACTGCTCCCGCAGGCGACGCTCGTGACGCCGAACCTGCCGGAGGCGGCGGTACTCACTGGCACCGACATCGAGGACGAAGACGACATGCGCGCGGCCGCCGCCGAAATCGTCGCCGACGGTCCCGATGGTGTCCTCGTGACCGGCGGCCACCTCCGCGAGGACGAACTCGTCGACGTGCTCTCCGTCGACGGCGAAACGCGCACGTTCCGCAAGCCACGCCGGGACACCGACGGCACCCACGGCAGCGGCTGTACGATTTCGGCAGCCATCGCGGCGGCGCTTGCCGGCGGAGCGACGGTACCGACGGCCGTCGAACGCGCCGAGACGTTCATCGACCGCGCCGTCCGTTACGGTCTCGCGGTCGGCAACGGCGCTGGACCGGTCAACCACCTCGCGGGGTTGCACAACGACGCTGCCCGTGCCGACGCGCTGGCCGAGGTGCACGACCTCGTGGATGCGCTCGAAACTCATGCCGTCGCCGCGCTCGTTCCCGAAGCCGGGCTGAACGTCGCCGTCACCACGCCGTACGCGATGGATACCAACGACGTGGCCGCAATCGACGGACGGCTCCACCGGATCACCGACGGCGTGGTGGCTACCGGCTGCCCCCGACTCGGCGCGTCAGGCCATGTCGCCCGGCTGCTGCTCGCCGCCCGCGAGCACGATTCCGCGCTCCGTGCGGCCGCGAACGTCCGCCTCGACGACGCGGTGGTCGAAGCCGTCACCGAGCAGCTCGATGCCGTCGAGGTCGACCGGACGACCGCCCCCGCCGCCGAATCGCCTGACGAGCATATGGGTGATTCGGCGGCGGTCGAGCGGGCAATGACTGACCGCGAGACGGTTCCCGACGCGGTATTCGACCGTGGGGCGCTCGGCACGGAGGCGATGTGCCGGCTGCTCGCCCGCTCACCGACGACGCTACAGGAGCGACTGCTGGCGCTCGCCGACGCGGTGTGATTCCACCGGGTACGGAGCCGAAACGTCCACCATCGGAAACGGCCGACCGATAGCCCTCATG
Organism: uncultured Halobacteriales archaeon; assembly: GCA_964545755.1. Classification (GTDB taxonomy): domain Archaea; phylum Halobacteriota; class Halobacteria; order Halobacteriales; family Halococcaceae; genus Halococcus. The sequence continues at coordinate 3,605 of CAZJHA010000159.1, forward strand.
GGTTCCAAACCATACTCACAGCGGTCATCCGACGGCTCGCTATACGAGCCAGCGCAAGAGCGCCCCGAGCGTCGCCATGACGACCGGAATCACGGCACTTACGGCGGTGAGTCGACCCATTGCGAGATACGCACCGAAATCGCCGCTTGCAACGAGCGCGAGCGCGAAGGCGACCCAGACGAGCACGCCGAAGCCGAGACCGGCGAGCAGCGCCCGCCGGCGATTCGCCGCCACGGCCCCACAGAGCACGCCGCCGAGGACCAACCCACTCCAGTGGAACGTGCTCGCCACGAGTCCGACGGCGACGGCCGCGACCATCGCCAGCCATCGAACGCGCTCGTCGGCGGACGCCACCCGCACACGACTCGTGAGACTCATCGTTCACCTCCGCGCTCGAAGGTATAGGTCGGCGTTCCGCGTTGCTCCCGCGTCATGGATTTGTATTCCCCGTCGGCCCACAGCCGGTGTTGGTCGTCGTAGTGGTTCGAGAAGTAGGCTCCTGAGTTTCCGCCGGGAAGCACTGCTTGAGAGTTGCCGGCCATCGGCACGACCATCCGCCAACTGCTGCCCGTCGGGTTCTCGACGGCATAGTTGTTCACCGTCGCGCGCGAGCCGTCCGTCGGGTAGGCAGGATAGCCCAGAAAGTCGAGTCCCAGTGGATGATTCATCGCCCCAGTGGTGTTGTAATCGCCGTATCGCTGCTCTCCCTCCTCTTCGATGGTCGTGACCGCTTGCCGGAGCGCCCGCACCATCACCGTTGCACGCGAATCCGCGCCGAACCACCGGCTCCCTGGGTAGAGATGCTGGAGCACCCAGTCGGTCGGATAGTACGATTCGTCCAGTCCGGCACTCCGAAATTCTGGTCCGAAGGTCGCCTCGCGGTACCGGTCGAACCACCTCGCGAACACGAGCGCCGCGAGCGAATCGCGCTCCATCCGGTGGTCCCACGAATCGAGCGCCTCGACGTACTGTGACAGTCCTTCGGTATCGCTCGCCTTGCGTGCGGCCGCGACGAGGTGGGGAACGAGCGCCTGTGCCCGCAAATCGAACGTGTCGCGCTGCATCCGTTTCACGAACGCCCGGTCGATTGGCCGTCCGGACTGCACGCGCCTATCGAGCAGGTCATAGATACGAATGCCGCGGTAGGGGTCGGAGTACGCCTCGGCGATGTAGTGCTCCGGATTGTCGACGACGCGCTGGTTCGCCGTTCCGATGTACTCGGGATTCACCACGCCGGGTTTCTCTCCGAACGGGACGAATCCCTCCCACGAGGAAGATCCGTAGGGTGTGAATCCGCGCCACTCGCCCTCGCCGGCCGAACCATCGAAAATCCGCGCGCCGGAGACCTCCTCGCCGTCGACCGTTCGAATCGGGAGTTTCCCGGTCACGTAATACAGCGTGTTGCCGTCGTGGTCGGCGTAGACGAGGTTCTGTGTCGGCACGTCGAACGTCCGCGTCGCTGCCAGTACGTCGTCGAGTCCGTCGCTGTGGCTGTACTCGTAGATGGCCTGTGGCGTCCGCTCGCCCGACAGCCCCGTCCACGCGACGCCGACACGACTGCCCTCACGCTCGATGACCGGGCCGTGAACGGTCTTGCGCACCGTTATTGTCCTGTCTTCGCCACCGTTGACGGGGATTTCGCGGCGTTCGGTGTCGAACTCGCGCCACTCGTTTCGGTAGCGATACTGGCCATCACGGGTATCGTAGCG
>CAZJHA010000160.1:0-5259 GCA_964545755.1 uncultured Halobacteriales archaeon
GACCGAGCCGGTTTGACGGACGGTTGCTGCTTCGTTTCGTTTTTCTTATTCGTACAAATAATATTTCGGTGATTCTGAGTGAGGGACGGACACTAGACAGGAGGAAACGGAAAATCACTTCTGTGCATAGCTATTTCATCATAGGATACGATACGGCCAAAGAGCGAAATAGCTGTAGGTGAAAGAGAAGCCACTTGAGCGGCCCGGCGGCTGCCTGAGGGTAGGACCTGTAATCGACGACTTCCGAGTCGTGCTAGTCACGTTCGCCTTCGAAGCGGCGATGTCCTCACGGACACATAAGCGAGGGTGAACGCCATCGTACCTCCATCCAGTTCCGAACGACGGTAGCTTTCATGCTGTGGACGGGTTGTCGAGACGTACCACTCAATGACCCGAACGACCCAATCGGGCGATGGCCGCCCAACGGCGTGTTGTTCGACAGTATTAACTGACCGGCAAGCCGAGCGGTCGGACGTATGAGTGAACTCACAGTGGCGGAGTCGAATCAACTCGACGAGGATGCATTCGTCGACCAGTTCGGAAGCGTCTACGAGACGTCGCCGTGGGTGGCCGAGCGGAGTTGGTCACACCAACCGTTTTCCTCGGTGACGGACCTCCAGGAGACCTTCGAAGCGACCGTCGAAAACGCCTCGCGTGAGCGCAAACTGGAGTTGCTGCAGGCCCATCCCGACCTCGGCGAACGGACCGAGATGACCGACGCATCCCGAGAAGAGCAGACCTCGGCCGGGCTTGATGAGCTGTCCCCGGAGCAGTACGAGGCGTTCCAACGGCTCAACGAGACGTATCGGGAGAAGTTCGGCTTTCCGTTCATCATGTCGGTGGACGACGAATCCCCGGAGGCGATACGGAGCGCCATGGAAGAACGCATCGAGCACTCCCGAGACAAGGAGTTCCGGACCGCGCTGGACGAAGTACACGAGATCGCACGGCTGCGACTCGAAGACATGCTGTCGTAAATCCGCACGCACGCGGCGATTGCACAGCGGTTCGGCGAAACGGGGGCAACAGCGTTTCGGTACCTCTCACCTCCCGTTGCCGTTTTTGGACCGTTATGGCGACGGAACGTCATGATAGACGGTGAATAAAGTCTTTTGTAGTGGGTGGGAGAAACGGAGAACTGTCGATGACAACCAACAAATACCGGTCGCCCGAACCCGAGGACGGTGAACGGCTGATGAACTACGGCAAGGAGAAGATTGCCGTCTATCGAACGTACGCGGAGCCGCTGGAGGACGTCCGTACCATCCCGGAATCGTCGTTCGACGGCCGAGACAACACGCTGTTCGGGCTGGACGTTCGCGTCCGGCTGGAAGGCGAGGAGTTTCTTCCATCCTTCAGCGAGGCGGACAACAGCATGGTGGTCGCGACGGACACGATGAAGAACTTCGTCCATCATCAGTTGGGCGAGTACGACGGCGCGACGACCGAGGGATTCCTCAATTTCGTCGGTCGGCAGTTCCTCGATGAGTACTCCCAGATCGATGCCGTGCAGATGTCGGCCGACGAGATTCCCTTCGACGAGCTGGACGTCCCCACCGGCGACGGTGACTTCGAACCCAGCGACCTCGTCTTCCGCGTCTCGGAGAACGAATCCGGCTTCGGCGAGGTCTACCTCACACGCGGCGACGATGGCCCGACGCTCGAAGAGCAGACCAGCGGCATCACCGACCTGCAACTGGTCAAGGTGAAGGGCAGCTCGTTCACCGATTACGTTCAGGACGAACACACGACCCTGCCCGAGCGCGAGGACCGCACGCTGTACATCTCGCTCGATATCTTCTGGAACTACGAGAACCCCGAAGACGCCCTCGGCGAGGAACCACAGCGCTACGTCGCCCCCGAACAGGTGCGCGACATCGCCCACGTCATGTTCGACGAGGTCTACTCGAACTCGATTCAGGACCTCATCTACCAGATCGGCCTGCGCGTGCTCGAACGGTTCCCGCAGCTCGAATCGGTCAACTTCGAGGCCAACAACCGCACGTGGATCGCGGTCCGCGAGGAGATCGACGGCGACGAGGACATCAGAGTGCTGCGCGAGCCGGACCGACCGACCGGCTACCAGCAGTTCTCGATGGACCGGGACGACCTCGACGAGGAGTAATCCGATGAGCGCAGAACTCACAACCCACATACTCGACACGAGCCGAGAGGGTCCCGCCGAGGGCGTCGAAGTGACGCTCCAGCGCATCGATTCCGACGGCGACCCCGAAACGCTCACCGAAGGCACGACCAACGACGACGGACGGCTCGACAAACCGCTCCTGACGCCCGAGGAGATGGAAGCGGGGACCTATCAGCTGCTGTTCGACGTCGGGACATACTACCGGGAAGGACCGTCGGAATCGACGTTCCTGGAGACGGTCCCGGTGCGATTCGTCATCGACGACCCCGAGGAGCACTACCACGTCCCGCTGCTGCTCTCGCCCGGTGGGTACACGACCTATCGGGGTAGCTGAGCGGCTATCCGACGGCCGTTCGCACGTGTTTCGAGCAGGGCCGTGGTGGACGGCGGACTTACGCGAACGCCGACCGAAAAATCGAATCGCCGTCCGTCTACCGGTCGAGGAACCGACCAACGTTCGAGAGCCGTAGCGGCACGTATCGGGGCGAAGAGGGTGTCTTCGAGGCCAAAATCAGCATCGTTAAGTAACTTCGACCGAGACCCGATGTCAGGCAATGTATGACACAGTCAGGTGATTCCGGCCGGTCGAGCGTCGTCTACGACATCGAAGAGAAGCCACCGCTCGGGGAATCGATACCGCTCGCCTTCCAGCACGTGCTGGCGATGGTTCTCGGCAACATCGCCGTCCCGCTGATAATCGCCTCCTCGTTGGGGCTTGCGACCGGCCAAACGACGTTCCTCGTCCAGATGGCGCTCATCGTGGCCGGTGTCGCGAGCCTCGTGCAGGCGTACCCCGTCGGTCCCGTCGGCGCTCGGCTGCCGATAATGATGGGCACGAGCTTCGCGTTCCTCGGAACGCTGCTGCTCATCGGGCAGGACGGCGGTCTTCCGGTGATATTCGGTGCGGCGCTCGTCGGCTCGCTCGTCCAGATATTCATCGGAGCGAACTACGAGCGCTTCAAGCCGCTGTTCCCGCCGCTGGTCAACGGCATCGTCGTGATGCTCATCGGGCTGACGCTCATTCCGACTGGTATCGACTACGCTGCCGGCGCATCGTCCGGCCCGGGTGCGGCGGGCTACGCCTCGCTGATGAACCTCGGCGTGGCCGCGCTCGTGTTCGTCGTGACGCTCGTGTTGAATCAGTTCTTCCGCGGTATCCTCCGCATCGCGAGCGTGTTTTTCGGCATCCTCATCGGCTACGTCGTCGCGGTGTTTCTCGGCATGGTCGAGTTCGCGCCGGTCGCACAGGCCGGGTGGTTCGCCGTTCCCGTTCCGCTGAAGTACGGCATCGCGTTCGAACCCGGCGCGATTCTCGCCGTCGCGGCCGTCTACCTCATCGTCGCGATGGAGACGATTGGCAACATCTCGGCAATCGTCTCCGAGACCGGACGGAACGCGTCGAACAGCCAGATTCGTGGCGGGCTGCTCGGCGATGGCGTCATGAGCGGTATCGCGTCGATCTTCAACGCCTTCCCGAACACCTCATTCGCCCAGAACGTCGGCCTGATTAGCTTCACCGGCGTCGCCAGCCGGTACATCGTCGGCATCGGGGGTGCCATCCTGCTCGTCTCCGGGTTCATCCCGAAGGTCGGCGCGGTCATCACGACCGTTCCGGACCCCGTCCTCGGCGGCGGCACGCTCATCCTCTTCGCACAGATATTCACCAGCGGTCTGAACATCATCCATCGCGAGGTCGTGCTCACCCAGCGCAACACGTCCATCATCGCGACGGCCGTCGCCCTCGGGCTGGGCGTCACGTTCCGTCCCGAACTGGTGCAGAACCTCCCCGAGACGGTGCAGACGCTGTTCGGCTCGGGCGTCGTCATGGGCGGACTCGCCGGACTCGTGCTCAACATCGTGATTCCCCGGGACAGTCCCGTCGACAGCCCCACGGAGGACGAGACTACCGTAACGGAGACCAACGATTGACCGAACGAGCGACGGCGATTCGACCAACCATCCGTCGGGTATGGTGTTCGTTCGGAGAATACCCACAGTAGCGAGCGTATCAGTTCCATTGAAGGGTCGAGTCACCGATAGTTTTACCACCCCTTCTCACGGAGCACGTAGCATGAAGCGGGCACTCGTCGTCGTCGAAGGAACCGAATCGACGAAGGAACTCACCCGAGAAGCCGGCGAACTCGCCGCTGGAGTCGGTGCCGAGCTGTTGTTGGTACATGTGACGACCAAAGAAGCGTTCAGCGAGTACGCCACCTCGATGGCGGACATCCCCGAGCGCGACGTCGGCTATAGCACCGAGCGAGCGCGCGAGGGGGCACAGCAGTTCGCCGACGACATCGGTACCGAGGTGTTCGAGGGTCTCGACGTCGAGTACGTCGTCATTGGCGCGCTCGGCGACAAGGAAGAGCAGATACTCGATATCGCCTACGAACGGGACTGTGATCACATCTTCATCAACGGGCGAAAGCGGTCGCCGACGGGCAAGGCGATCTTCGGCGACCTCGCCCAGTCGGTTCTCCTCAAGTTCGACGGCACGGTGACCATCACCACTCACTGAGCCACCGCTTGCGTTCCAGCAGTCGATTCTCCACGAGCAATCAAACCCCTCAACGGCGAACCGACGACAGCCGAAACGTCCTGCGTCAGTCCCCGACGTTGGTGGCACGTTCGACGACGTCGGCACCGTAGAGTTCTTCGAGGTCGTCGTGTTGGTCCGGGCGGTGCTCGTAGACGTCCTGGAAGAGGGTCACGGGCGTCATCGCGGCCTGATAGGTCGCTTCGTCCCACATCCGGTCGTTGCTGACGTCGACGTCGATGCCGTCGATTTCGATGGTAGCGGCCCGCTCCATCGCTATCGCGCCCGTTCCCGCGTCTCTGGCCTCCTCGAACTGCTCCATCGAGTCGACGATGTCGTCCATGCTGGGGACGTACGCGACCATGTCGAGCAGTTCCTCGCGCAACTCCTCCTCGTCGAGGTGCTGCTCGTCGCCGCCGACCCGCAGGGTGTAGCCGTCGCCACTCTCGTCGAGCGAGACGCGCTCGCCGGTGTAGACCTGTGTGCCGTCCTCGTCGTCGAGGGCGACCTGCTGGCTCCCATCATCCATGAGCCAGTAGCCGCTTTCGGGCGGCAGCGGCGACTTGTTCGCCTCGAC
>CAZJHA010000161.1:0-5247 GCA_964545755.1 uncultured Halobacteriales archaeon
TATTCGTCGCCTCGACGATGGCCTCACCCATCGCCTCGGGGTTCTCGGCCCCGAATATGCCCGAGCCGACGAAGATCCCGTCGCAGTCGTGGTGCATCATCAGCGCGGCGTCGGCGGGCGTCGCGATGCCGCCGGCGGCGAAGTTCACGACCGGCAACCGACCGGCCTCGGCGGTCTCGTGGACGAGGTCGGCAGGTGCCTCGATGTCGCGGGCGTAGGTCTCACGCTCCTCGTGGGTCATCCCCTCCAGTTTGCGAATCGCGCCACGGATGTTGCGCTGGTGGTAGACGGCCTGATTCACGTCGCCGGTGCCGGCCTCGCCCTTGGTTCGGATCATCGCCGCGCCCTCGCCGATGCGCCGGAGCGCCTCCCCGAGGTCGCGCGCGCCGCAGACGAACGGTGCGGTGAACTCGCGCTTGTCGATGTGGTAGTCGTCGTCGGCGGGCGTGAGCACCTCCGATTCGTCAATCATGTCGACGCCCGTGGCTTCGAGAATCTGAGCTTCCTTGGTATGGCCGATTCTCGACTTGCCCATCACCGGAATCGAGACCTCGGCGATGATTTCCTGAATATCGGCGGGGTCGGCCATCCGCGCGACGCCGCCACGCTTTCTGATGTCGGCGGGCACGGCCTCCAAGGCCATCACGGCGACCGCACCGGCGTCCTCGGCGATGCGGGCCTGCTCGGCGTTGACGACGTCCATGATGACGCCGCCCTGCTGCATTCGGGCGAACCCGCGTTTGACGAGTTCAGTGCCGCGTTTCAGCTCCTCCAAATCGGTCTCGTCGGTCATATCGCCGGTTGGGCCCGAACCCACTTAACACTCCTCTTTGGTCGACTATCGACGGTGGGAATCATTTATGGATAAAAAGTCAAGTGAATCGATGAAATCAAACGCAACGTCCGATATAGCTACGGTTATCGAAACCAGTAACGACGGCCCGCTGCGGTCGTTCGTCACCGTGTGCTATCCCCGTCGTTGACCGACCAGCATCGTTTTGTCGCATCCGGCCGACTCTCGTCCAATGGCCGAACGACGGGTCGGCCCGCTCGGTCGACTGTTCGACGGGGCGGTGCCCGACCGCGAGGCGCTGCCGTGGTACGTCGCGCCGGTACCCAACGTGATTGAAGACCTCGGACTGCGGCTCGCGTGGCTCGTCGTCGCAGTCAACCTCGCGGGCACGGCCTTCGGGTTCTTTTACTATCGCTTTCAGTTCGGGCTCGAACCCGTTCTCGCGTGGCCATTCGTGCCCGACAGCCCGCTGGCGACGCTGTTCATCGCGCTGTCGATAGCGAGCTGGAAACTCGGGCACTCACGGGAGTGGCTGAACGCGCTCGCCTTCTTCGGCTGTCTGAAGCTCGGTCTCTGGACGCCCTACACGCTACTCGTCTTTCGAGACTCGTTTCTCGCGAGCACCCCGTTGTGGCTCTATCTGTTCCTCTTTTTCAGCCATCTCGCGATGGCCGTCCAGGCGTTCGTCATCCACCGATACTCTGAGTTTCCGGTGTGGGCGGTCGCCGTCGCGCTCGCGTGGTACGGATTGAACGACCTCGTGGACTATTTCGTTCCCGTCGTCGGCACGTACCACCACACCACGCTCCCTGTCCAACCCATCGTCGATGGCGTCATCGAGCACGTCGTGCCCGCCCACCAACTCGTCGCGGCGGGTGCGCTCGCGCTGACGCTGCTGGCGACGTTTCTGGCGCTTGCGACACGAGTGAACAAACTCGAAGCGCGCTCGGCGTAGATGGTTACTCGGCTCGCTGTTTCGCGGCTTCGCCGCTCGCTGTTTCGAGGCGCTCGCTACGCTCGCGCCTCGCCATCCGCGTGCGAGCGCACCCACAACTCGCCGATGCGCGACAGGCGCGTCCGGTGGGACTTTCCCTGTGCGTCCTGCTCAATGTAACCCTTACCACCGGGGCCGAGCCTATCGACGTTGTAGATGACCTTCGAGCGGAAGCTATCGCTGTACTCCTCCGATAGTTCGCGTGCGAGAGCCTGGGCGAGTTCCGAGACGCTCTCGAACGGTCCATCTTCGCCGAGTTTGAACAGGATGAGTTCCTCGAAGGGTTTGACGTTCGAGAACGACGCCACGGGGATTTCGAGGATATGTTCGCCGTCGATGGCCTTCGCGCCGATGGTCGTCCCGCGCTCGTCGAATTCCGCGAGTAGGTCCCGCGCGCTCTGAAGGCGCTCGTCGATGCGTTCGTCGTCGCTATCGAGGTCGGCGAGAAGGTCGATCTGCTTGCGGAGTTCCTCGGCGAGTTCGGTTTCGAGGTACTTCTCGGGGATCGTGTAGTAGGTGTGAATCCGCTCGCGGTCCTCGCTTCGCTCAACGGCGATGGAGTGGGCGGCGGTGGCGAAGGCGAAACTCACCGTCCGGGGCATCGCGCTGACGTTCGCCCAGACTTCCCGACCCGCATCGAGTTCGTCGTTGATGAGTCCGTAGGCTTGTTCAAAAGCGCCGTCGTAGTCGTAGACGTCCTCAACGACGAATCGCTCGGTCTCGGCACCCAACAGGTTCGTGAAGTCCTGTTCGAGTTTCGCCGCGAGCTTGCGGGAGTATTCGACGTTCGCCTCACTGCCGACCGCTCCCTCCAGAAGAATCACCCTGTCGACATCGAACTTGTCGCGGACGAGCGGCGCGATGAGCCGGTCGTAGTCGAAGCCAACGGGCACAATATGGGTCTGCATAGCCGATCTACCCGTGAACGACGAATAAACGTTGCCGAGTCGTTTTGAAGGAATCTATTCTTCAAAAGTCGTTACTGAAGTTCAAGGATGCGTGGAATTAAGTGAATAGGATACTATGCGTTCGATAGAGGAGATCGAACACGATGGATGGCAACAATTCAGCCACCGTATCCGATGTACTGGACGAAATTCCCGTTGGAGCCTTCCACCGGCGCTTGCTGGCCATCTGTGGCAGCGCGTGGGCGTTCGACGGGATGGAGGTCATCATCATCAGTTTCACATTGCCTGTGCTCATCGAGGCGTGGAGCCTCTCCGGCCTCGCGGCGGGACTGCTCGGCGCGGCGAGCCTGATGGGGATGGTACTCGGCAACTGGGGTTGGGGCTGGTACGCCGACCGTTACGGACGAAAAACCGCCTTCCAGTGGACGGTCCTGACTTACTCGCTGTTCGCGGGACTGACGGCGCTCGCGGTCGGCTTCTACTCGGGCTTCGTGCTTCGTTTCCTCACCGGTATCGGTCTCGGCGGCGCGCTCGCGGTCGATACCTCCTATCTCTCCGAGCACCTCCCGACCGAGCGCCGTGGCCGCTATCTGGTCTATCTCGACGCCTTCTGGCCGCTCGGGAACATCTTCGCCGTCCTCCTCGCGTGGGTCTTTCTCTCGGCGCTCGCGACCGGCGGCACCGTCGCTGTCCCTGTTCTCGGTTCGGTTGCGGGCTGGCGGCTGCTGTTCGTGAGCGCCGCCCTGCCCGCGCTGCTCGTGTTCGTCATCCGCTCGCAGCTCGACGAGACGCCGTATTTCCTCGCTCGCGTCGGAAAAATCGAGGCGGCCAACGAGCGTCTGCGGGCGATTGCGGAGGAGAACGGCGGGAGATACGACCCGATTGATGGAGACATGAGCGTCCGGCCGGCCGCCGACTTCTCGCGGCTCTTTGCACCTGACCTCCGCCGGCAGACGCTAACCATCGCGGCCGCGTGGTTCGCCATCAACTTCGGATATTATGGGGTGTTCATCTGGCTGCCCCAAACCGTCGGCGCGGCCGGCGTCGTCGGCAACGTCTACGCCTACTTCGTTCTCATCGGCGTCGTTCAGATTCCGGGCTATTTCAGCGCGGCCTACCTCGTCGAGCGGGTCGGCCGCAAACCCACCCTTGGAACCTACCTCGTCTGCTCCGGGATTTTCACGTTCGTCTTCGCCGCCGCGATGCCCGGCGTTGACTTCCTCGGACTCGGGCTTGCTGGCTTCTGGCCCTTCTTGGGAGGGCTGCTCGCCGCATCCTTCTTCACACTGGGTGCGTGGGGAGCCATCTACGCCTACACGCCCGAGTTGTTCCCCACCGAGGCGCGGGCCACGGGGAACGGCTTCGCGGGCGGGGTGGGAAAGATCGCCGCCGTCATCGGCCCGATTCTCGCCGGCGCGCTCGTCTCCTCGAGCTATCTCCTCGCGTTGGTCCCGCTCGCGGTGGCGTTCGTCCTCGGCGGTATCGTGGTCTTCGCGTTCGGCCGCGAGACGATGGGTGAGCCGCTTCTGTAGTCCGGCGACTACACCCACGCTCGGCCGCGACGCCCACACCACAGTCCACAGAGTGCGGCCCCTATTCCGACCGCCCCGAAGACGAGTGCGCTGCCGAGGAGGGTTGGCTCAACGGCTACCGTCCTGAGTACCCTCTCCCCGACGTTGACGAGAAGCGCCGTGACCGCCGGCATCACTCCGATGGCGAGCGTCGTGGCGATAGCACCCGCTCGGAGACCGTTGATGAGGCCGAGTGCCGCCGGGACGACCGCGAGCGGGACCATCCCGGCGAGAACGACGATATCCTCGGAGAAGACGGGTTCGGCGAGCGCCAACCCGGCGAAAACCGGCGCGAGAACGACCGCCGATCCGATTGCCATCGCCCACCCGGTGTGGTCGGCACGCGCCGAGCGAACAGTCGTTCCCATGAGTGGCGACATGCATCCACTGGTCAACAGTGTTCCGCTCGCTGACGTTCCACAACGGCCGCGAGACGCGAGTCAGTACACCCGCGTGCCGTTTTCGACCGGGCGCTCTGGCTTGAGATGAACCACGCCCTCGCCATCCTCGGCGTCGACGCCGGTCACGAGACACTGGCTCTCGAAGCCCGCTATCTGCACGGTACCGAGATTGACCACCGCGACGACCTGCCGGCCGAGCAGTTCCTCGCGTTCGTACATCGTCAATCCGGCAGCTGACTGGAGTGTTTCGTCGCCGAAGTCCACGTCGAGCTTATACACGTCTTTTCTGGCCTCGGGGAACGCTTCGACCGAACAGATTTCACCGACGCGCATCTCAACGTCGTCGAGGAAGCGTGCGGGGTCGATGTCGGGTTCGTCGATGCCCATGTGCCATCCGTCGCCGCCCGCCGTAAGATGCTATCGGTCGTCTCAAACGCCGTGAGTCGTGTTCCGAATCCCGACGTGGCCGAGGGCGAACAGGCTCGCAACGACCCAACAGACGAGGGCTGCGCCGGCGAGTCCCTCATAGGCTCGGCTAAAGATCTTTACCGATCGGAATAGGAGATCGACATGATGGGGC
>CAZJHA010000162.1:0-5230 GCA_964545755.1 uncultured Halobacteriales archaeon
TCATCGAACTGTCTGGCTGCCGGAACCGCTATCACTCGCCGCTCGCGCGGACGACATTTGTCGGCGACCCGCCGGAGAAACTGACGACTACGGCGGAAATCGTCGTGGAGGGCATCGACGCTGCGCTCGACGCTGCCGAACCGGGCGTCACCTGTGAGACAGTCGAGAAAGCGTGGCGCGAGGTCATCCAATCATACGGCATTGAGAAGGAGGACCGCATCGGCTACTCGATGGGACTCGGTTACCCGCCCGATTGGGGCGAACACACCGCAAGTCTCCGGCCCGGCGACGAGACGGTGTTGGAGGAGGACATGACCTTCCACATGATTCCGGGTATCTGGCAGGACGACGTCGGCGTCGAGATCAGCGAGACCTTCCACGTCACGGCGACCGGCGCGGAGACACTCGCCGAGTTCCCACGGGAACTGTTTTCGACCTGATTGGGTGCTGTTGAACACTCCTACTACTCGAAACAGTACTATTTCAACCAGAAATCTGCTGTGAGTGACCTCCGATAAAAATTAGCAGCTCATCGACAAATTTCGCTTCCGCTACTCGCTGCCGTTACTTGTCGTCAGAAACATCCTTGTCCACTCAGAAAACCAGACGAGCGGCTTGAGACGCGCCACCGCTAAGAGTTCGCGTCGTTTCTCGAACTCTGGATCACACTCACGGGTACTGGTCTCGATGTAGCCTTCGGCAGGCGTTTCTTGGAGCCGACTTCTGCGGTCAGAGTCGAACGGGTCGTCCATCAGGACGCTGGCATCCGGAAGCGATGCGTCGCCCACCGTCGGCGTCGGTCGTCCGCAGTCACCGTGGCTTCGACTATGAGGGTTCGTCTGAAACGCGGTTGCGGAACGTCAGTGATTCGACCGCGAGCGAACGCGCGGTACGAAGCGCCGCGAGTTGCGCGAACGGCGCAGTCGTTCGAGAGACGCGGAGCGCCTCCCGTGATGACGAGACGCCGAAGGTGTCTCGAATCCACCGTGAGCGAACGCAGTGACGAGGCTTTTTTGGTGGAGATTTTGCCCGAACGAGGGAGCACCGCGACCGAGTGAGGTGCAAAGAGGTCCATGGGACCGTCGTGATTCGAACACGAGTCCGACGCACCCCATGCGCCGAGGATACCAAGCTACCCCACGGTCCCACACGGTGAGGGATGCCGGCTCGTGGATTAAGCCCTTCGCTTCCGCACCGCCGCCAGCAGACGATGGTTTGATGGTGAGTTCGTGTGTCAACCCAGACGATGCGTTCGATACCGCTCCAGCAAGGTATGCCGACGACTCCACAGGAGTTCGTGAGCCAGTACGGCGAGGCGCTCGTGAGCGCCGCCACCACACTCATACTGTTCCTCGTCGCGTTCGTGCTCATCTATCTCGTCGCGCGGGCGGTGCTCGTGCGGCTCACCGCCAGTGCGCTCGATGCCCGCGGGTTCGAGGAGACGGTCATCGGTCTCGGCAAGCGGGTCGCGGGTGCGGTTGCACTGTTCGCGGCGCTCGCGCTCGCGGCGACGGTTGCGGGCTTTGGCACCGTGCTGGCGGCGTTCGCAACCCTCCTGGGAGCGCTCTCGCTCGCGCTTGGCTTTGCCGCACAGGACCTCATCGGAAACTTCGTCGCCGGCGTGTTCATCCTTCGGGACAAACCGTTCGCGGTCGGCGACTGGATAGCCTGGCCTTCCGGTGGCCGTGACAAATCCGGCGTCGTCCAGGACATCCAGCTGCGCGTGACGAAACTCAAGACCTTCGACAACGAACTCATTACAGTACCGAACTCCGAACTCGCCGACAACGCCGTCACCAACCCTGTCGCCGACGACCAGCTCCGGATTCCCTTCACCTTCGGCATCGGTTACGAGGATGACATCGAGCAGGCAAAGGAGGTCATCGTCGAGGAAGCCGCGACCGTCGACGGTCTCAAGGACGACCCCGAACCCGACGTGATCCTCACCGAACTCGCCGATTCGTACGTGGGCCTGACCGCGCGCGCGTACATCGACGACCCCAGCCGGGGAAAGTACGTCCACACACTCTCGGCGTGGGTGCAGGCCGTCAAGGAGCGCTTCGACGCCGAGGGCATCGACATGCCCTACCCCTATACCGAACTCACCGGCGGCATCGACGTCGAGAACCTCGCCGAGGTCGAACAGGTTCGCGCGGACGACTGAGCGCCCTCGACCGCGGCTAGCCGAGGTCGAGACGGTCTTTCGCGTCGTCGATGACCGCGTCGACGCGGTCCTGGAACTCCTCGACCGAGCGCTCGACGTACCCGACCCGGTTCCGCGGAATCCGACGGATGACGTCGTTTCCATCCGAATCCTCGCCGGTTTTCACTTGCCAGTGGTCATCGAAGTAGACGATGTGTTCGTTGTCGACCTCGATACTCACCTGCTCGCCGTCGAGTTCCTCGTAGACGATGGTCGCCCGTCCGAGTTCCGGGTCGGGGAGTTCGATGTCTGCCATCGGCGGCCGCTACACCGACCGGGTGCAAAAGGATGTCCCCTGCCAGCGCCCGGTCCACCGGGTCGGGGGCTACGCCAGCACCCGTTCGAGGTCAACCACGGTTCCCGACTCCATGCCAGCCTCGCCGACGAGTCGCCCGAGACAGATGGCGGCCCCATCGGGCGTATAGCACGCGACCAGTGGCTCGTCGGGGTCTTCCGGGAGGTCCTCGACCGCACGCACGCCGGGCGCATAGACCGGCGCACCCTCGGCCACCTCGCGGGCGGCGCTGTCGGCGATCTCCACCCGTGGAAGGTGGGTGAGCGCGCGTTCGGCCGGCTGGACGGTATCGAGAAGCGCCGCCGGGTTGCCATCGTCGGCGAACGCGAGCGCGTCCGTGAGGTCGTGCATGCTCACGAGGTCGGTGTCGTCGAACGGCGTCGTCCCCACCCGTCGGAGGTCACCCATGTGCGCGCCGGTGCCGAGCGCTCGCCCGAGGTCGTGACAGAGTTTTCTGACGTAGGTACCGCTCTCACAGCGAATCCGCAGGAGAACGCGCCGGTCTTCGACTTCGAGCGCCGTCAGCTCCGACACCCGCCGGACCCGCAACCGGCGGGCGACGGCGCTCTTTTTGGGTGGTTTCTGATAGATATCACCCTCGAACTCGTCGAGCACGCTGTCGAGGGTTTCGGGCGCTTGGCCGTGGAGTTCGAGCACGGCGACGTACTCCTTTAGGCCTTCGAGAAAGACCTGTGCGAGGCGGGTCGCATCGCCGAGCAGAATCGGTAGACAGCCCGTGACCTTCGGGTCGAGCGTGCCCGCGTGAGCCGCGCGCTCGGTTCCAACGAGGTCGCGCACCCATGCCGTCACTTGGTGAGCCGAGGGTCCCGGCGGCTTATTGAGATTGACGACGCCGAAGGAAAGCCGTTCGTCGGCGGTTCGTTCGGCCGGCGCGCCGCGCATCAGCGCTCGAAGTCGACGTCGACGCTCACTTGCCCTTCGTCGGCCGCCGGGTCGTAGGCCGTACACGCCTCGGTGAGCACGTCCACGATGGCGTCGGGTCCCCAGCGGGCGGTGCTCACCGTGAGGTCGTAGATCGAGCGGTCGGCGATGTCGATACCGTAGTACTCCTGATATCGTCGGGCCTCGCTCGCGGCGCGCGCCTCGGTCTCCTCGCGTGCGACATCGGTGGCCTTGTCCTCGCGGTCGGCGATGCGTGCGACGCGCACGGCCGGCGGAGCGTCGAGCCATATCTTGAGGTCGGCGTACTCGCCGGCCATCCATCCTGCCAGCCGTGATTCGAGCACCACGTCCTCGCGCTCCTTTGCAATCGTCCGCTGGCGGCGGTCGAGGTCCCGGTCGATGGCGTCGTCCTCCTCGGCCAACTGATTGAGTTCGAGCGCAGTCAGCCCACGCTCGTCGGCGACGGTTCGAAAGATGTCGCCACCACTGATGTGTTCGAAGGAGAGTCGGTCGGCGAGCGCCGCCGCCGTCGTACTCTTGCCGACGCCGGCCGGCCCGGATACCGTGACAAACATGGCGTGTCTCGGTCCGGCGCGGTACAAAGGGGTTGTGACTCCGCTCAGCCCGTTGGACTTACCGAGAGGTTGAGTGACTTCTGGATGATCTGGCGGAACGCAATCGAGATGAGGAAATACCAGAGCAGCCAGACCCACAGGAACCCGCCGATCTGGTCGGTCCACTGCATCTGCCCGAGCAGCGGCAGCACGATGGAGGACTCGGCCGCGGGGATGTGACCCGCTCCGCCGCGGATGCCGATCTTCCAGTACATCCAGACGAACACCGGAATGGTGAGCAGCATGATCCAGACCATCGGGCGGAACTGCTCTTTGAACATGCCGAGCTGGTCGCTCATCGCGTCCATCTGCTCCTCCTGAATCCGGTCGAGAGCGGCGTCGTCGCCGCGCTCTTTGGCCTCCTTGCGGCGCTCCTGGATGTCGTTCATCTGCTCTTGTATCTCGCCCATCTTCTCGGTGTTCATCAGGTTCGACTGCAGGAGCGTGGAGTACAGCCCCGTCAACACCGAGAGGACGATGACAACCGCATAGAACGGCAACACGGCGTCGAACGGGCCGATGAAGACGTTGGCCGCACTGCCGACGATGTTGCGGATTTCGGGGAACCAGTACGCCGGGAAGAAGGCAAGCGCCGCGACACCGGCGAGCTTGTCGTAGGTCGACCAGCTCGAATCCTCCTCGTCGGCCGTGGTCTCGACGGAGTCATCGCCGAGCGCCTCGCGGATCTCGTCGGGGTCGGACACTGCAAATCCGTCGCCGTCGGCGTCGTAGAGGATGCCGGTCTCGATGAGCCGGCCCCACTGTCCGCTCGTGAGGTCGTCGCTGACGTCGGCCCACCGGATGGTGTGCGTGCCGCCGTCGGGGGTCGGTTCGTCGGCGGCGTGGCCGGCCCGGTCGAGCACCACCGTGAGCGCCTCGGCGAAGGCGGGGTCCTCGGCGACCAGCGAGCGCGCTTTCTCGCCTGTTCGTCCCATTTCCCTCCGGTAGGGAGCGCGTGCTAATCAACCTTTTACTTCGCTGGCCGGTTCGATACCGACCCCGACGAGCCTTAGACTGCCGCGTCGATGGTCTCTCGAAGCTCCGACCAGACCTCCTCGGGAGTACCCTCGCCGTCGATCTCTTCGAGCACGCCCGCCTCCCGGTAGTACTCGACCACCGGCTCGGTGCTCTCGTGATAGACCCTGATTCGCTCTCTCACTGTGTCCTCGGTGTCGTCGTCGCGCTGGATCAACTCGCCGCCGCACTCGTCGCAGA
>CAZJHA010000163.1:0-5219 GCA_964545755.1 uncultured Halobacteriales archaeon
GAGATGGTCGAGCTGCCGATGAAACACCCTCAGATATTCCAGAAACTGGGCATCGAACCACCGCAGGGGGTGCTGCTTCATGGCCCACCGGGGACGGGGAAAACCCTCTTGGCGAAGGCGGTCGCCAACGAGACCTCAGCGAGTTTCTTCTCCATTGCGGGGCCAGAGATCATCTCGAAATACTACGGCGAATCGGAGCAGCAGCTGCGGGAAATCTTCGAGGACGCCACCGAGGAGTCGCCGGCCATCATCTTCATCGACGAACTCGACTCCATTGCGCCGAAACGCGAGGACGTCACTGGCGAGGTCGAACGCCGCGTCGTCGCCCAGCTGCTGACGATGATGGACGGCCTAGAGAGTCGCGGACAGGTCATCGTCATCGGCGCGACCAACCGCGTCGACAGCGTCGACCCCGCCCTCCGCCGGCCGGGTCGCTTCGACAGGGAGATCGAAATCGGTGTGCCCGACGAGCGCGGACGCGAGGAGATCCTCCAGATTCACACGCGCGGGATGCCGCTTTCCGACGACGTGAACCTCTCGGGGCTGGCCGACGAGACCCACGGGTTCGTGGGAGCCGACATCGAGAGCCTCACCAAGGAGTCGGCGATGAAGGCGCTTCGCCGGTATCTCCCGGAAATCGACCTCGACGAGGAGGACGTCCCGCCGAGTCTCATCGACCGGATGATAATCAAGCGCGAGGACTTCGACGGGGCCCTGAACGAAGTCGAGCCGAGCGCGATGCGCGAAGTGCTCGTCGAACTCCCGAAGATCACGTGGAACGACGTCGGCGGTCTCGACGACGCGAAGGGCGAACTCAAAGAGGCCGTCGAGTGGCCGCTGTCGAGCCCCGAGCGCTTTTCGCGACTCGGTATCGAGCCACCGGCCGGCGTGTTGCTCTACGGGCCACCCGGTACAGGAAAGACGCTGATGGCCAAAGCGGTCGCCAACGAGACCAACGCCAACTTCATCTCGGTGCGCGGGCCACAGTTATTGTCGAAGTGGGTCGGCGAGAGCGAGAAGGCCATCCGCCAGACGTTCAAGAAGGCCCGGCAGGTCTCTCCTACCGTGATCTTCTTCGACGAACTCGACAGCCTCGCCCCGTCTCGTGGTGGTGACGTCGGGTCCAACGTTTCGGAACGGGTCGTGAATCAGCTGCTGACGGAACTCGACGGGCTGGAGGACATGAAGAACGTGATGGTCGTCGCCGCGACCAATCGACCTGATATGATCGACCCGGCGCTCATCCGCTCCGGGAGATTCGACCGGCTGGTGATGGTCGGCCAGCCCGGCATCAAGGGCCGCGAGCGCATCCTCTCGATTCACACCGACGACACGCCGCTGGCCGCGGACGTGAGCCTGCGCGAGATAGCCGAAATCACCGACGGATATGTGGGAAGCGACCTCGAATCCATCGCGCGCGAGGCCGCGATTCAGGCACTCCGTGACGACCCCGAGGCCGCGGTGGTCGAGATGCGCCACTTCCGAGCCGCGCTTGAGACTGTGCGCCCGACGATCACCGAGGACATCATGGACTACTACGACCGCATGGCCGAGGAGTTCAAAGGCGGTGCAGCCGACCCCGCCCGCGGCCGCAGCGGTGGCCGCATCGGGTTCCAATAGTACCTTTTTACTGCGGGGTGGTTCGAAAATCGCTCCGCGATTTTCGTCATTGTCGAGCAAGACTCGACTTGCTGTCATAACGCTATGCGTTCTGACGACATCACGGAACGGATTCGCCGTTCCGTACGACATCGTTCACTCGCTTCGCTCGTGCGCTTAACCCTCGCAAAAAGCTACGCTAAAAATGTCCGCTCACTCGCTGACGGCCCGCTCGCGGCGAACCCCGCTTACTTCGTTCGTGCGGACACCATTCCCTACCGCGACCACCCGCAAAACCGCACAGCAACCGCACCGCGGCCACCGAAACCCGACGGGTTTTCATCGCCCGCGACTGAGCCATCGTCAATGGACGACGACCTCCGCGAACGCATCGAACACGAGGCCGAGCGCCATGCTCTGCTCAACGCGGTCAAACACGGCGAGAAGGCGGATGTCGGTGCTGTCATCGGCCCGCTGATGGGCGAGAACCCCGACTTCCAGCAACACGGCGACGAGGTGCCGGGCGTGGTCGCCCCCGTCGTCGCACAGGTGAACGAACTCGACGCCGAGGGCCGCCGGAAGCGTCTCGAAGCGCTCGCACCGGACCTGCTCGCCGACCTCGAACGTGACGACGAGAGCGACGACCACTTGTTGCCCGACCTGCCGGGAGCCGAGAATGAGGACGTTCGGATGCGGCTGGCACCCAATCCCAATGGCCCATGGCATCTCGGCAACGCCCGGATGCCCGCCGTCATCGGCACCTACAAGGACCGGTATGATGGGTGGATGCTCTGTCGGTTCGACGATACCGACCCCGAGACCAAACGCCCCGACCCCGCGGCCTACGACGCCATTCTCGACGCCATCGAGTATCTCGGCTTCGAACCCGACGAAGTGGCCCGCGCATCCGACCGGATGGTGACCTACTACGAGCACGCGCGCGACCTCATCGAAGTGGGCGGGGCCTACACCTGTTCGTGTCCCGCCGGGGAGTTCTCCGAGCTGAAAAACGCGGGCGAGGCGTGTCCGCACCGAGACAAGCCCGCAGCGACCACGCGCGAGGAGTTCGACGCGATGGTCGCCGGCGAGTACGACGCTGGCGAGATGGTCCTGCGCGTACGAACGGACATCGAGCACAAGAACCCGGCGCTCAGAGATTGGGTCGCCTTCCGAATGATCGACACGCCACACCCCAGAGAAGCGGCCAGTGAGTACCGCTGCTGGCCCCTCTTGGATTTCCAGTCCGGCGTCGACGACCATCTATTCGACATCACCCACATCATCCGCGGCATCGACCTCCAGGATTCGGCCAAGCGCCAGCGCTTCCTCTACGACTACTTCGACTGGGAGTACCCCGAGGTCGTCCACTGGGGCCACGTCCAGCTCGACGCCTACGACGTGAAGATGAGCACCTCGACCATCAAGGAACTCATCGCACGAGGAACACTCGATGGTTGGGACGACCCGCGCGCGCCTACGGTTGCGAGCCTCCGGCGGCGCGGCATCAGGGGCGACGCCATCACCGCGGCGATGGTCTCGCTGGGGACCTCGACCAGCAACGTCGATTTGGCGATGAGCGCGGTCTATGCTGCAAACCGCGAGCGCATCGACGAGAAGACCGACCGCGCGTTTTTCGTTCGGGACGGAATCGAAAAGACCGTCATCAACGGCCCGGAGATGGGCGAACCGCCGGTCCATCCCAACCACGAGGAACGCGGTGTCCGCGAGATTCCGGTCGAGGGGGCGGTACTGGTCGAACCCGACGACGTGCCCGCCAACGGCAAGCGCGTCTGGCTGAAGGGCTATGGCTGCGTGCGCCACACGCGCGATGCCTTCGAGTTCGTCGGCACCGACATCGAGGTCGTCCGCGAGGAGGGCGTGCCCGTCGTTCACTGGGTCCCGGCCGACGACAACCGACCTGTCCGCTTGCGAACGATGGAGGGCGACGTCGAGGGTCGTGCCGAACCCGCCATCGCCGAGCGGAACCCCGATGACATGGTCCAGTTCGAGCGCGTTGGGTTCGCGCGCATCGACCGGCAGGACGGGGGCGAGACCGTCGCGTACTACGCCCATCCCTGATACTGCCGGTCGGCAGCAGTCACCACTGAACATCCCGGAATCGTTTCGCGGTCTCTCGGGTCCATCTGTGAAGTCACACAAAGGCCTCCGACCGTAGCGCACCCACACGCTTTCGTGGCTGGGTGCGCTATCGCCACCCCGTCATGTCCGGCGAGGAGCTTATCGAGGACGTCGAGGGTATCGTCCACGAGGAGACACAGGTCACCGACCGTGGTCTCGATTTGACGCTCGCGGTGGTCCACGACATCGAGGAACCCGGCCGGGTCGATTTCGGTAGCGACGAACTCGACGCCGCGACCACGAGACCTCACGGGACCGAAAAGCGAAACGCCGAGGACGACTACGGCTGGTGGCGATTGGATGCGGGACAGTATCTCGCCGAATTCAACGAACGGGTGCGCGCCGACGAACCGCTCGGTCTCCAGACGCGCGCGGCGCTTCGCGAGCGCGGCGCGTTCCATCCGACGCTGTTCGTTCGAGAAATCGACCGCGTGCCGCTGTCGGTACCGACCGGCGGGATTCGTCTCAAGGAAAACGCCAGAATTTCGACGCTGCTAGCTCCACCGTAGCCGCTTTCGGAGTCGTGACGACTGCATCGAACCGAAACCGGGCGATGGCGTTCGGTCGAAGATTTAAGTGGACTGCTGTCGTGGGTTTCGATAGCGATGGCCATAGACCCTGAATTCGAACAGAACCGCGAGCAAGTGGACGAACACGAGGGCCACGACGTCTGGGGACCAGTCGAAGAACCCGAGCAGTTGGGGATTCATGGAACCCACGTTGCGGTGGATTTCGACATCTGTATCGCCGACGGCGCGTGCTTGGAGGACTGTCCCGTGGACGTCTTCGAGTGGGTCGACTCGCCCGACCACCCCGAAAGCGAAATCAAGGCCGACCCGACTCACGAGGCCCAGTGTATCGACTGCATGCTCTGTGTCGACGTCTGTCCTGTCGATGCCATCGACGTCGACGCGGGCCGTGCCGGTCGAACCTAGTCCGAATACCGGCAAAAATATACGGAAGACCAACACGGTAATACTCGGCGGGAGCCTATGCCAGAGAGAGCCACACAGGTGATTCCCTACCAATGCACTCAGTCGTTTTGACCAAAGGCGTACCAGACTTCCGCGAGGGACAGGTGTCGTTCGACGAGGACGGTCATCTCGAACGGGGCAACACCCCGACGGTGATGAACCCGAACGACAAACACGCGCTGCGGACGGCGCTCCAGACGAAGGTCCGTCATGGAGGGACCCTCAGCGTGATGAGCATGGGACCACCGGGCTATGGCGATGTACTCCGTGAGGCGATGGCGTCGGTCTATGCCGACGACCTCTATCTCCTCTCCGACCGTGAACTCGCGGCCTCGGATACGTGGGCGACGGCCATCACGCTCGCCACAGGGCTCAAAAACCTTGACGAGACGCCGGACCTCGTGTTTGCGGGCTTCAAGACTGCTGACGGCGAGACGGGACATACAGGTCCGCAGACCTGTTGGTGTCTCGACTGGCCCATCATCACCCACGTCGTCGCGCTCGATG
>CAZJHA010000164.1:0-2652 GCA_964545755.1 uncultured Halobacteriales archaeon
CCTCGATCTGGCCGGTCTTGATGTCGTAGGCGACGACGCCGTGACACTCGCGGTCCTCGGGGTCGTCGTGGTCGGTCACGGCGAGCCGCGAGACGTACCACTCGTCATATACGGTGATACCTCGCTTGACGACCTGCTCGTACATCGTGTGCAGTAGGTGGTGGCCCGTCTCCGCGCCGGCATACGTGGTGCGGGGGAACGAGAGTCCGCCGAAGGGACGCTGACTCATCCGGCCGTCGTCGTCCCGGGAGAAGGCCATCCCCCAGTGTTCGAGCTGGATGGTCTCGCTGGGACTCTGCCGACAGAGCGTCTCGATGGCGGGCGCGTCGCCGAGATAGTCCGACCCCTTCATCGTGTCCTTGGTGTGGCTCTCGAAGGAGTCGCCCTCCCGGAGCACGGCGTTGATGCCACCCTCGGCGGCCCCCGTGTGGCTCCGCACGGGGTGGAGTTTCGAGACGAGCGCCACGTCCGCGCCCTCCTCGTTCGCCGCGACCGCCGCCCGAAGGCCAGCCCCGCCCGCGCCGACCACGATGACGTCGTGTTCGTGCATCCTTGGTCGTGGTTTGACCTACCGAGACTTGAGGCTGTTCATGCCCGGCGTAGGGTTCGAGTTTTCGGGGCCGCAGCTCCTCCACAATGTTTTGATATGACGATGATGTGACTGGTGAAAGCAGCGCGGAGCGGTCACGGTGCGGTTCTGGTGGATGAAGGGCGAGTGCCCGCAGGCATGAGGGCTTCGGCGGTTGCGGTAGTCACCAGCCGCTGGCCGCGAGCGAACGAAGTGAGCGAGCGGGAGTTTTTAGCGTAGCTTTTTGCAAGTAGCGAGGGACTTCCGGTCCCTTGTACCATGCGAGCGGGCCTTCGGCCCGCGAGCAGAGAGCGGTTCGCGCGAAGTGCGAATCCGACGTAGTAAAACGGTACTACCAGAACTTCAGATTGTCCTTCACGGCCTCGCGCTTCATCTCTTGGATGTGCTCGGTCAGCGGAATGTCCTTCGGACAGACCTCGGTACAGGAGAACTGGGTCTGACACCGCCAGACGCCGTGTTCCTGTTCGAGGATGTTCATCCGGTGTTCCTTGATGTCGTCGTCCTCGCGTTCGTCCATTGCGAACCGGTAGGCCTTGCTGATGGCCGCCGGCCCCAGATACTGGTTGTCGCCGGCCGCGATATTGCACGAGGACTGACAGGCCCCACACCAGATACATCGGGTGCTCATCTTGATCTTTTCGCGATTTTCACGGCTCTGGAGCTGTTCCTCCTCGTCGGGCGTCTCGCCTTGGAAGTACGGCTCGACCGCGCGCATCTGCTCGTAGAAATGCTCCATGTCAACCACGAGGTCCTTCTCGACCTCCTGATGGGGAAGTGGTTCGACGCGAACCGGACTCTCCAAGTCCTCGATTTGGGTCTGACAGCCCAGCCGCTGTGAGCCGTTGATGAACAGGGCATCCGAGCCACAGACCGCCTGCCGACAGGAGTGCCGGAAGGTCAGCGACGAGTCGAACTGGTCGCGGGCGTACATCAGCGCGTCGAGCACGGTTGTGCCCTTCGGCGCGGGAACGTGGAAGTCGTCGAAGCGGGGTTCGCGCTTGCCCTCTACCTCGGGGTCATAACGGAACACCTTGAGGTGGGCGCGCGGCGTCTCGTCGTCGGTCGACTCCTCCTCCGCACGCTGTGCCTCGCGCTCGCTCTCGTCGAGGCGCTTTCGTTCGAGCCGCTGGTCCTGTGGCGATTCGTCCCCTTCGGCTTCGCTTCGTTGTAGCTGTGTACTCATATGTTTACACCAGTCCCGTCATCGCCAGTGCCAAACGAACGCCCTGCACGACGAGGCCTGCACCGGCGACGACCAGTACAGCGAGAACGACTTTCTTCTGGGTGCCCTTCAGTCCCTGATTCACTAACGCGTTGAACACGCCGTTAACGCCGTGGAAGGTCGCCGTCACGAGGAAGAGTATCATCGTGACGAAATAGCCGACCTGACTCATCCGGGCTTGGGAGCCGAGGAAGGTTATCTCGTAGGCGTGATTGACGAAGTGCAGCAACATGAAGTGGAAGGCGAGTACGATGACGAGAAACGCCGCGGTCAGTCGTTGGAGGAACCACGCCCAGCCGCGTCGGTCGAACGAGGAATAGCGCTCGGCCATTCAGAACGCCCCCGAGAGGAAGGTTGGCACGCTCGCGACGGCAATCGCGCCGGTCAGCACGAGCGAGGCGTAGAAGCTCTTGTCCTGTGATTCGAGTCCCACACCGAGGTCGATGAACAACAGTCGAATCCCGTTCATGATGTGGAAGGTCGCCACGGCGAGCAGCCCCACTTCGAGGATACGAACGAGCAGCAGGCTTTCGAGCGAGCGCAGCGTCGTCGTGTACAGCTGCGGGCCGGACATCGCCGTGCTCAACACGGCGACGTGGGTGAACAGGTAGCCGATGAGCACCCACCCGGTGAACTTGTGAAACACCCACGCCCACATACCGGGCGCGAACTCCCGCCACCGCCCGAAGTCCTCGACGAAACCCCGATTGTGCGACTGACTCATGCACTCGAAGCCTCGAACCCGTCCGATAAAGGCGTTACGTCACCGGATAGTCACCGGCCGCATCACACCCACCGAACAGCGCCGACCAACGGTCGGGAGGTGCGACGATAATAACTG
>CAZJHA010000164.1:2752-5155 GCA_964545755.1 uncultured Halobacteriales archaeon
TGGGATTTCTCGCCGAACTCGCCGGCGGCCTGCTGTTCGGTTCGGTCGCC
Organism: uncultured Halobacteriales archaeon; assembly: GCA_964545755.1. Classification (GTDB taxonomy): domain Archaea; phylum Halobacteriota; class Halobacteria; order Halobacteriales; family Halococcaceae; genus Halococcus. The sequence continues at coordinate 2,803 of CAZJHA010000164.1, forward strand.
CTGTTGAGCGACGCGGTCCACATGCTGTTCGACGCGCTCGCGTACGTGATGGCCTTCGTGGCCGCCTTCGTCGCCACCCGCTACGACACCAGTAGTCGATATTCGTTCGGGCTCCACCGCCTCGAACCGCTCTCGGCCTTCATCAATGGCGCACTCCTGCTCCCGATGGTGGGGTTCATCCTCTACGAAGCCTCCCAGCGGTTCGTCGACCCCGTCGCCATCGCCGCCGGACCGACGCTGGCCATCGCCGTTGGCGGCCTGCTCGTGAATCTGCTGTCGGTGTACGTCATCGAAGGCGGCGAGATGAGCCTCAACGAGCGCGGCGCATTCTATCATCTCCTCGGCGACGCCGGCGGGTCGGTCGCGGTCGTCGTCTCCGTACTCGCAATCGAATACACCGGCATCAGGGTTTTAGACCCCATCACGGCAGGTCTCATCGCGCTCGTCATCGTCTGGAGTGCGGGCAAACTCCTGCGCGGGAGCGGCCGAATCTTCCTCCATCGCACGCCGCTCGACGTCGAGGCAGTACGGGAGGCTATCGAGGGAACCGACGGCGTCGCGCGGGTCGCGGACCTCCACGCGTGGCAGATATGCAGCGAAATCACCATCGCCACGACACACGTCGAGACCAACGACACGGCCGACGACGGCGCGCTCACTAAGGAAATTCACGGCATACTCGATGCGAACGACGTCGACCACGCGACCGTCGAACTCTGTCCTGCTGGCGGCGGCCACGCCCACCTCACCGCCCACGACCATTAGGCGGGCAGGCTACTACTGGCCTGCTCGCGTTCGAGCGCGCGCCGGGTCGAGGCGTCGAGTTCGACGAGGTGACAGAGCGGATTGCCCGGATAGACCAGCGGGTTTTCGAGCACGCCCACCAACAGTCCGGTGAATGGTACGGTCACGGTCTCGCTATCGGTTTTGAACGGGTCGGTGATGGTACAGACCGCTTCACCCTCTTCGAGGAGGTCGCCGCCGTCGTGGTGCATATCGACCAGCCCGCCCACATCGGCCCGGAGCCACGTCTTCTCGGCGTCACCGTCGATGACGGTGCGCCAGCCCGGCCACCGCACCGCGCTCACGCTCTGCATCTCGAACTCCGCGAGCACGCTCTCGACGCCGGCGAGCGCGCGGTCAATGAGGCCGCGCTGAAATCGATGTGCCTCGCCCATCTCGACGGTTATCGTCGGCACCTCCCGAACCGTCGATTCATGCCGGAGCGTTCCCTCTGGGCCAGTGCCGTCGATGACGACGTTCGAGGCGAACGCCTTCGCCACTCGGTCGACACCCGTTTGGGAGGTGTCGGCCCGGACGTGGAGCATGTTGGTTCGTCCGCGCGTCGAGGTGTGGAAGTCCAGCCCGAAATCGCAGGGGGCGACGAAGTTTTCGAAGATGTGGTTGGCCATCCGACGCGCGCTCGTGCCCCTCTCGCTGCCCGGAAACGACCGGTTCAGGTCGCGGTCGTAGATGGGCAGATAGCGCTGCTGGGCGAGAAAGCCCGGAACGTTGAGCACGGGAAGACAGACGAGCGTCCCGCGCAGGTCCTCGTGGTCCCAGTCGTGGGCCACGGTTCTGACGACCTCGATACCGTTGAGTTCGTCGCCGTGAGCCGCCGCGCTGAGTACCCCCACAGGTCCCGACTCCGTACCGTTGATGATGGTCACCGGGATGCGCACGGGGTCGCCCATGTACGTCTCGCTGATGGCATACCGGATGTTCCGCGTCTCGCCCGGCTCGACCGCCCCGCCGTCATAGCTAAACGCACCGTCGGCCATTGCTTGCGCCTCGGCAGCCACACCTAAAGCCCTCGCGTCTTCGAACTACCGCCATAGCTTTGCCGGATGGGCAGCGAAAGGAGGTATGGACGAGACGGACACCGTTCGCGTGGGCGTGTTGAGCCTCCACACCAGCAAGGAAACCAAGGCCATCCTGAACGCCGTCGAGGACTTGGGTCACGAATCCGTGTGGCTGCGCCGGGAGAACACCGCGGTATCCATCCGCGACAGCGAGGTCAGCCTCGAACCCGAGGTCGATGTCGTCGCCAATCGACTGCTCCTCTCGAACACCGAGGAGCCGGCCGAGGGGCTGGGGCTCGCCGCAACCTTCGAGCGAATCCGCCCGATGCTCAATCGGCCGGGACCCACCTTGACGGCGATTCACAAATTCGCCACCGCCGCCCGGCTGGCCGACTGGAACGTGCGCGTACCGGATGCGCTGCTCGCGCTCTCCAATGACCGACTGAACCGTGGCCGCGAGCGCTTCGGCGACGTCGGTGTCTACAAGACCGCCATTGGCACCCACGGCGGCGGCACGTGGAAGGTCGACCTCGACGAGCCGGTGAACCCGA
>CAZJHA010000165.1:0-5123 GCA_964545755.1 uncultured Halobacteriales archaeon
CCCTCGGCGATGACCGACTCCTCGACGAGGTCCTCCCACCAGCCCAGTTGATAGGAGTGGTACTCGACGGCCAGCGAATTGGGGATGGCCGCGCCGACGTGGGCGCTCGCCATCGTGCCGATTGGCGAGGCGACGTTGTGCATCGCCACCGGCACGTAGTAGCTGTCGGCCATATCGGCGACCTTTCTGGTCTCGCGCATCCCGCCCATCTTCGGGAGGTCAGGCGCGACGACATCGACGGCCTGCTCTTCGAGGAGGCGACGGTAGCCGTGCTTGCGATAGACGTTCTCGCCGGCGGCGATTGGCGTGGTCGTGCTCCGGGTGATTTCGCGCTGGACGTCGTGGTTCTCGGGCGGCACGGGGTCTTCGAGCCACCAGACGTCGAAGTCCTCGACCGCGCGCGCGATGCGTTTGGCGCTGCCACCACTGAAGGCCCAGTGGCAGTCGAAGGCCGCATCCGCCCGGCCGTCGAGGCGTTCGGTCACCGTCTCGACGATGTCGGCTTTGTGATCGATTTCGCCGTTGCGGAGGTGGCGGTTGGCCTTGTCCTTCTCGTGGCCCGAGGGCACGTCGAGGTCGAACTTGAGTGCATCGTAGCCCAACTCCTCGACGACGTGCTCGGCCTCGTCGGCGTTGGCCTCTGGGTCTTCCTCCTCGCCCGCATGGCAGTCACAGTATACGCGCACCGAATCGCGGTACTTTCCACCGAGGAGTTGGTAGGCCGGGAGTTCGAGAACCTTGCCCGCGAGGTCGTGCAGCGCGATTTCGATGCCCGAGATGGCAGTTACGACGGTGCCCGCTATCGACCCCTCGCCGGACATCTTTTGCACCAAGTGCTCGAACAATCGGTCGATATCCAGAGGGTTCTCGCCCACCACGAACGGTTTCATCCGTGCGATGATCTCGGGGACGCCGGCTCCCCAGTAGGCTTCTCCCGTACCGACGATGCCCGCGTCGGTATAGACGCGAACGAGCGTCCACGGGAAGTTCCCGTCGACCATCGTCGTCTGCACATCGGTGATTTCGACGTCGCGCCCACCGCCGCGTTTGGCCCGCACGCCCATCGTCCCCGACGAGAGGTCCCGCATCGTGTATTCGGCGTTCGGGTCGTGTAAGTCCGCGTAGTCGATACCCATACGTAGGAATTTACTCGCGAGCTAATAAAATGAGACATTCCGACTTCGCCACGGCAGTACGGTTGTAGCAGTCTCGATCAGGCCAGCGGGAATATCGACGAGAGCACGAGCACCGAAATCAATCCCGTAATCGCGATGAGCGTCGTGAGAACGGTCCACGTTTTCAGGGTTTCCGCCTGTGTCAGCCCGACGATTTCCTTGACCAGCCAGAAGCCGCTGTCGTTGTACCATGAGGTCCTCGTCCCGCCGGCACCGATGGCCAGCGCGACGTAGACCGGATGCACAGTCAATTGACCGAGCAGCGGTGCGACGATGCCCGCCGTGGTGAGCAGCGCCACCGTTGCCGACCCCTGTGCGATGCGCACCGCGGCGGCGATGACCCACGCCGTGACAATCAGCCCGAGACCGATGCCGGAGAGCACGTTGGCGATGTAATCGCCGACACCCGCCGTGGCGAGCAGCGCGCCGAACGCCCCGCCGGCGGCGGTGATGGCGGCGATGTTGCCACCCGTCCTGAGCGCTCCCGTCAACACAAGCCGAGCCGTCGTCCGTTCCGGATGGAAATCGGGGTCCGTGTACCCGCTCCAACTCGACACGGTGACGGTTCTGACGGACACGGCGGTCATCCTCGCCGTGAGTATGCTCACCGGCGGTCAGCTGAGCGTCGCCAACCGGTTGAGCGCGTAGACGATGCGCAGGATGGCGGCCGCCTCACCCCGGTCGAAGACGAGTTCGTTGGTTCGAATCACGTGGTCGAGCACCGCCCGCGAGGCGTGTCCGGGCGCGGCGGCGATGCCCCTTCCGTCGGCGGTCCACTCCATCACACGCAGGTCCGATTTCGAATCGCCCATCACGAGCGCAAAGGGGTCCTCGATGCCGAGCACCTCGAAGGCCGCTTCGACGCCGACGACCTTGTTCAACTCTAAACTTCCCACTTCGGCGGCGTCGGCCTCGTAGTAGGCGACGTCGATGCGCTCGAAGACATCTGAGAGCGCCGTCGGCACTTCCCCGGCGTCGCGCCCGGGCAGTCGGTCGCGGCGTTCGAACACGCCACGGATTTCGGGGTCGGCCGCGGCGTAGAAGGCTCGTGCCCACTCGCTACCGTCCTTGCTGTCGGTCTCTTCAGCGACGACCGTCCCGAGCAGGTCGATGAGATGGCAGAGTGCCCGGTCGATGATGTTCCTCGCTTCCGCGCTGCCGGTCTCGGCGTTCGGCTTCAGGGTGACGTTGAACTCGTTGCCCTGGAGGTGACAGCCCTCTCGAATCTCATCGGGGGCCTCGGGCAGTACGCGTGAGCGTAGCCCGTAGAACACCTCTTGGGTCCGCTCGTCGAGGCGCTCGTACAGCAGTTTTTTCGTGTCCGTCCCGTGGCCGGGCGTGAACACGCCGGTGCCGGCCTCGTAGACGATGCTCACGGTCCCGGAGTGGACGAGTTCGCTGCCGAGTCCCTGAATGGCGAACCCCTTCACGTTCTCCAAGGTCTGACCGGTACAGACGACCAGCGGCAGCCCGTTCTCGTGGAGTTCGGTCAGGTAGTGTAAGGTCTCGCGCGGAATCTCGTTGTCGGTACCGCCCGCCGAACGCAGCGTCTCGTCGACGTCGAGCACGAGGACGTTCACTCCGCGGCCGTGTTTCGTCAGGAGGTCGAGTGCCGTAAAGGCCTCCTCGCGGGTCGCGTGGGCGGCGACTTCGCAGAGGGTTTCGCCGTACGCGAACGATTCTCGAATCTCCTCCTTTTGCCGGTCGAGTTCGGCATCGATCTCCTGGTACTCTTCGAGCGCGACGCGCGAATCGACCGGCGGAAAGACGTCGACGAACCGCTGGTGGTCTCGCAAGCTGTCGGTGTCGAAGGAGTCATAGAGGTCGTAGAGGAGATCATAGCGGTCCATATCGGAAGGGAGAATCGGGGCGTATAAGCGTGTTTGGCCGCCCCGATTCAGAGCAGCCCCTCCTCGCTGAGGGTGGCTTCGAGCTGCGATTTTTCCTCGTCGTCCATCCGCCGTAGCGGACTGCGCAGCGGTCCGGCGTCGAACCCGCGCAGCGAGAGTGCGGCCTTCACGCCAGCCAGATAGGGACCGCCCTTGAACGCCTCGCGCACGCGATAGAGGCTGCTCTGGCACTCGCGGGCGTGTTCGATGTCGCCTGCGGTGTACGACTCGTGAAGGTCGACGAGCAGTTCGGGCAGGGCGTTCGCCACCGCGCTCACGCCGCCGGTACAGCCCACGCGCCGGCCGGGGAACTGGAGCGAGTCCGACCCGGCGAGGAAGACGAGTTCGGGGTGCTCGTCGATGGCGCGGGCGAGCCACGGCACGTCCTTGCTTGAATCCTTGACGCCGGCGATGGCGTCGATGTCCGCGAGGTGGTCGAGCGTCGCGTGGGTGAGCGCGTTGCCCGTTCTCAGCGGGATGTGGTAGACGTAGATGGGAAGGTCGACGCTGTCGGCGACCCGGCGGTAGTGTTCGACCACGCCCGTTTCGTCGACGGGGTAGTAGTACGGTGTGACGACCACGAGACCGTCCGCGCCGGCATTTGCGGCACGTTCTGCCCGCTGCACGGTGTGGTGGGTGCTCGGCGCGCCGACGCCCGCGATGACCGGCACCTCGCCGCCGACCTCGTCGACGACCGCCTCAACGACACCTTCCTGTTCGTCGGCATCGAGCAGGGCGAACTCGCCGTTCGTGCCGAGCGGGAAGACACCGTGGATGCCGCGGTCGACGACGTAGCGTGCGTGATCGGCTGTGGTCTCGTAATCGACCGATTCGTCGTCGTGGAAGGCGGTCACCGTCGGCGGGATGACGCCGACGAGGTCGAGCGGGTCCGCGCTGGCGGTCGGGTCCTGACTCATGGCTCCCGTTCTCGGCGGGCGATGATAAAACGTCCGGGGAGTGGATTCCGCAACGCCTACGGCTACCCCCGCGTCAGTCGAGCCATGACCCCGGACGTGCTCACGCTCGGCGAGACGATGGTGCTGCTCACGCCCGAGCAGTCGGGACCGATGAAACACCAACAGACCTATAAAAAGAGCCTCGGCGGGGCCGAGAGCAACGTCGCCATCGCCCTCTCGCGACTCGACCACGATGTCGGCTGGCACAGCAAACTCGGCGCGGACCCTCACGGCGAGTATATCAATTCCTTCGTCCGGGGCGAGGGCGTCGATACTTCGACGGTGGCGTTCACCGAGAGCGCACCGACGGGACTCATGTTCAAGGAACGGCGCGCGCTCGGCGAGAGTTCGGTGTACTACTATCGCCACGGCTCGGCCGCGAGCACGATGACGCCCGCCGACCTCCCCGACGACGCCATCGAAACGGCCGACTACCTCCACCTGACCGGTATCACACCCGCACTGAGCGAATCCTGCCGGGTGAGCACGTTCGAAGCCATCGAGCGCGCCCACGAGGCCGATACGACCGTGTCGTTCGACCCGAACATCCGCCACAAACTCTGGGCGAGCGAAGGGGAGATGCGCCGAACGCTGCTCGAACTCGTCGAGGGGAGCGACATCGTCTTCCCCGGAATCGAGGAGGGCCGGGCGCTGTTCGACGCCGACGCGCCCGAGGCCATCGCCGCGGCGTGTCGCGGGCACGGGGCTGCCGTCGCGATCGTCAAACTCGGGGCCGAGGGCGCGCTAGTCGACGACGGCGAGACGACTCGTGTGCCGGGATACGAGGTCGAGCGCGTCGTCGACCCAATCGGCGCTGGCGATGGCTTCGCTGCCGGCTTCCTCGACGGCCGACTCCGTGGCGCGGGAGCGGTCGAAGCCACGGAGCGGGCCAACGCCATCGGCGCGTTCGCCACGACGGTGACCGGCGACGTCGAGGGACTGCCCACCGAGCACGAACTCGACGTGTTCCTCGGCGAGCGCGAGGCGCTGCGGCGATAGCACCGTCGAAATCGCCGGGAGCGTACGAACGTCACCGCTCGCTGACGATGTGTACTCACAGCTATGAGAAATATTTATGTGGATGACCTTCGGGGTCTATCACC
>CAZJHA010000166.1:0-5115 GCA_964545755.1 uncultured Halobacteriales archaeon
AGGAACTCCTGGATGTCGGTCGCGTCGGCCGCGTGCTCGCCGCCGCCGATGACGTTGCCCAGCGGTGTGGGGAACTCGTTGCCGCGGAACGCGCCGCCGAGATGCTGGTACAGTGGTGCGCCGAGCGTGTCGGCGGCGGCCTTCGCCGCAGCCATCGAGATGGCTACCGCCGAGTTCGCGCCGATCTCCGAGAAATCATCAGTACCGTCCGCGGCACGCAGCGCGGCGTCGACCGAGCGCTGGTCGCCGGCGTAGACCTGTCCCTCGATGCGTGGAACGGCGTGTTCGCGGGCACTGGCGATGGCTTCGCCGGCGGGCAACGAGGTCGCCTCGTGGGCACCCGTGCTCGCGCCGCTCGGGGCGGCCGCCCGGCCGAACCCGCCCGACTCGGTCGTGACCTCGGCCTCCACCGTTCGATTCCCACGGGAGTCGAGCACCTCACGGAGGCGAATCTCGGTGACGAGCGTCATTGCCCGCCTCGCTTCACTGTGAACGGCAACACGTCGGCGTCGTACTCCTCGGCGGCGATGAGGATGGGTTCGGTACTGTCAGTTTGGACCAACACGGGCGCGCCGTAGGCTATCTGCAGCGCCCGCGCGCCGATGATGCGCGCCTTCTCGTATCTGTTGTAGCGTTGGCTCACCATCGGCATCACTGGTAGGGAGCCACGACGTCCACGAGGTCGGTGTGCGAGACGAGCATGCGCCGACAGCAATGCCGACTCACGCCGAGGTCGTCGAGCACCGTACCGGGGTCCTCGCCCTCCTCGACGCGGGACTCGAAGGCCTCCCAGTGCTCGCCGACGACGTTGCCACACGTGAAACACCGCACGGGTACCATCATCGTCGTGGACTCCTTGTTGTCACCTCAAACATATTAACGGTAGGACTTCTGATAGCGTGCCCGTGCGCCCGGACCGCCCCACTTCTTGGACTCGGACTGGCGGACGTCGTTCACCAGCAACGACCGGTCGAACTCCATGTATGCATCCCGAAGTTCGGCGTCGTTTTCGTGCTGGACGAGGCCGCGCGCGATGGCCGTCCGTACCGCGTCGGCCCGCCCGACCGTGCCGCCGCCGCGGACATCGACGGAGATGTCGACGTTCTCGCGCTGCTCGTCGGCGATGCGGAACGGTTCGAGCATCTTCAGTCGAGCCAGTTCCGGCTCGGCCAACTCGACGGGCTGTGCGTTGACGCGCACGCGACCCTCCCCATCTGAGACGGTCGCGCGGGCGATGGCGGTCTTCTTCTTTCCGGATGTGTTCGTTACCATGTATGTATCACCACGTGACGTTCGCGCCCAGGTTCTCGCTTACCTCGCCGAGCTGGACGAACTTGATGTTCGAGAGTCTATCCAGCGACGTGCCATCGAGGACTTCGGCGTCGTCCTCGAAGGGGTCGCCAACGTAGACACGGATGCCCTCGAACGCCTCGCGGCCGCGCGGGCGTTTGTAGGGCAGCATGCCCCGAATCGACCGCTTCATGATGCGGTCGGGTCGCTTGGGGTAGTACGGCCCGCTGTCGGAGCCGAGTTCGGCGCGCGTCTCGAAGACGTCCATCACGTCCTCGTCGCTGCCGGTGATGATGGCCTCCTCGGCGTTGACGACCGCGACCGTCTCGCCGTCCAGCGCACGTTCGGCGACCTGACTGGCCACACGACCGAGGATACAGTCGCGTGCGTCCACGACGATGTCCGGCTCGAACTCGGCGCTCATCGAATCACCCGCACGTTCGACCCCTCGGGGTTGCGTTCGAGCGCGTCTTCGAGCGCGAGCGACTCGCCGACCTGTTCGATCTTCGTCTCGGCCGTGCCCGAGAAATCGACCGCAGCCACGGTGACGGGCTTTTCGAGCACGCCGCTCCCGAGCACTTTCCCGGGGACGACGACCGTCTCGTCTTCGTTCGCATAGCGTTCTATCCGCCCGAGGTTCACCTCGGCGTGGGTGCGCCGGGGCTTTTCGAGGCGGTCGGCCACCGTCTGCCAGACGGGACTGTCCCGCTCGCTGGCGGCCGACTGTAACTCGGTGATGAGACTCGTGAGTCTCGGGTTCGTCTTGTTCATAAGTTGTCTGAGAAACCATGCAGGGAGCAGGATTCGAACCTGCGAACTCCTACGAGACAGCGCCCTGAACGCTGCGCCGTTGACCTGACTTGGCTATCCCTGCACGCGAAATCGTCTTTCTCCCGTCCCCACAAACCAGTTTCGGTCGCCGGCGTCACGGCTGCTCGCCGTCCGCTCTCGGTGGGCGACCGCGAGTGGTTGGTGGGGCGATGGGTCACAGTTGGACTGCCTCGCTGAGTTCGTTCGCGCGCGCTTCGAGTGAATCGACCGCCGCGAGCACCAGCTCGTCGACGCCCATCGACCCATCAGTTTCGACGTGGAAGACGAACGCGTTGGGCACGTCCTGCACGTCGAGGTCCTTGCCCGGATAGCGCTGGGTGAGGTCGTGGTCGAACTCCTCGGTCGGAATCAACTCGCCGTCTTCTTCGATGACTCCTCGAAGGATGTTCGGCTCCTCCTCGGCGAACTCTTCGCGGTCACCCACGACCTCCACAGTTTGAAGATGGCGGTAGCCGACGGCCACTCCACCCTGGTGTTTGGCGTGGGCCTTCCCGGTGTCGAGGACGGCCTCGGCCTCGACTTCGAGGCGTTGGCCCTCCTTGAGTTCGATGATAGGGACGTTCTGCTCGGCGGGTTCGACCATCGAGTCCGTGCTCTGGAGGTCGGCCGAGTAGGCGGTGTCGGGACCCTCGACATCGAGACCCAACGTGACGCTCTCGCCGATCTCGAACTCCTCGGGCGGCGCTTCGAGGGGAACCATCCCCAGTCGATGGCCGATCTGCTCGTCGAACATCACCGAGGAGTTCTCGACCATCCGAACCGTATCGATGGAGAGGGTGGGCACGTCCGCGACCATCGCCCGGCGGATGCCGTTGGCGAACGCTGGCGTGATGCCCCGCACGAGGAATCTGGCCTCGCGCTCGTCGCGGTCGACGAACTCGACATCGTACTCGGTGCTCATCGGTTAGAACCCGCTCGATTTGGGCGCGCGTGTCCCGTCGTGGGGGATGGGTGTGACGTCCTCGATACGACCGATTTCGAGACCGGCGCGCGCGAGCGCCCGGATGGTCGCCTGTGCGCCCGGCCCGGGGCTCTGCTGGAGGTTCCCACCGGGACCGCGGAGCTTGACGTGGATACCCTCGATGCCCTGTGCAAGCACCTCCTCGGCGACGGTCTCGGCCATCTGCATCGCGGCATAGGGCGACGCCTCGTCGCGGTTCTGTTTGACGACCGTGCCGCCGCTGGATTTGGCGAGCGTCTCCGCGCCGGTCTGGTCGGTGACCGAGATGATGGTGTTGTTGAAGGAGGCAAAGACGTGGGCGACCGCCCAGCGCTCCTCGCTCTCGTTTTCGGCGCTCATTCCTGGCCCTCCGCGCGCTCGGGATGCAGTTCGTCCGCGAGCGAACTCGTCTCGTCGAATCCTACCATGTCCTCTTCGGTCGCCGAAACCTTCCGTGAGGGAGCGGTCACCCGGCTGTCGCCGACGACGATGTGCCCATGTGAGACGAACTGGCGGGCTTGTTTCGGCGTGTTCGCCAGCCCTTCCCGGTAGACCACGGTCTGCAGGCGGCGTTCGAGTACGTCGGTGACTTCGAGACTCAGTACGTCATCGATGCTGTCGGTCTCGCTGAGAATGCCGAGCCGTCGAAGCCGGTTGAGGAACTCCTCGCCCTCGCGTTCGGCTTCGTCGGCGTCGCCCTGTGCCTCACCCAAGAGGCGGCGGGCCTCGCGCCGGAAGCCGCGCAGTTCGGACTGCGCTCGCCAGAGTTCCTCTTTGTTCTTCAGGCCGTAGCGCCCGACGAGATTGGATTCCTCGGCGATGCGCTCGCCCTGGAAGGGATGGTTCGGCGTCTCGTAGCCTTTCGTGTTGGAACCGAGGGCCATTCTATTCGCCCTCCGCCTCCTCTTCCATCTCCTCTTGGAGGGCCTCGACGTTCACGCCGATGGTGCCCTCGCTCCGTCCTGTGGATTTGGTGCGCTGGCCGCGGACCTTCTGGCCGCGCTCGTGGCGCACGCCTTTGTATGAACTTATCATCTGCATGCGGTTGATGTCCTGCTGGCGAGTGAGTGAAAGGTCGTTGCCGATCTCGTGGCTCGCCTCGCCCGTGAAGTAGTCCTTCGGGCGGTTGGTGAGCCACTCGGGCACGTCCGACGCGAACTCCTGGACGTGCTCGACGATGGATTCCACATCGTCGTCGTCGAGTCGGCCGAGGGTCGCGGTTCGGTCGATGTTCGCCTGTTCAGCGATGATGCGAGCGGTGCGCTGGCCGACGCCGTTCATGCCGGTCAGCGCGCGCTCGACGCTCTTCGTCCCGTCGAGGTCGGTTTGGCCGATGCGGACGAAGTAGCGGATGTCCTCCTCGTCTTCGTCCTCGGCCGGTGTGTCTGGGTCTTCTGCACTCATGATGTGTCCTGAGCGTCGTGGCGGGGATTCGAACCCCGGAGGCTGTGCGCCACAGAGTTAGCAACCCTGCGCCTTGGGCCAAGCTTGGCTACCACGACCCGTCCGTAGTTTCGCCCTCCCGGACTCGGGGCCGGCCCCCTACAGTACGTCGTATGCACTCTATCCCGACGTGGGTATTTAAGGACAACGAACCGCGACCGACGCCGGGACCCAATCCTTATCGCTCGCGCGGCGAAGTTCCGCCATGAACGAAGCCGACGTGCGTTCGCTACTGACCGAGGTCGAGGACCCCGACCTCGGCACGGACATCGTCTCCGGCAATCTCGTCAACGACATCCGCATCGAGGATGGCGTCGCCCACATCTCGCTCGCGCTCGGCGCGCCGTACTCGCCGACCGAGAGCGCCATTGCCGCCCGCGTGCGCGAGGTGCTGGACGAGGAAGGCATCGAGAGCGAACTCTCCGCCGATATCGAACGCGATGAGGAGGTGCTGCCCGGCGTCAAGAACGTCATCGCCGTCGCCTCCGGCAAGGGCGGCGTCGGCAAATCCACTGTGGCTGTGAACCTCGCGGCCGGTCTCTCCCAACTCGGCGCGCGCGTCGGCCTGTTCGACGCCGACATCTACGGCCCGAACGTCCCGCGGATGGTCG
>CAZJHA010000167.1:0-1147 GCA_964545755.1 uncultured Halobacteriales archaeon
GACCACCACCCAATCATCGAGGAGGTACTGCCGGGGCTGGTCGTCGCCGCCGGCTTCTCGGGCCACGGCTTCCAGCACGCGCCCGCGACCGGACAGCTCGTCGCCGAAATCATCCACGACGGTGAGCCATCGCTCGTCGATATCGGTGCTCTGGAGAGCGACCGTTTCGAAGAGGGTAGACTGCGCGAGGAGACGAACGTCGCCTGACTCACTCGAAGCGATTCAAGCGAAACATCTCGATTGGATGGTCGGTTCCGCCGGTGGCGAGGTCGGCGAGCACCTCACCGATGACGCTGGCGAACTTGAAGCCATGTCCCGAGAAGCCGGCTCCGACAGTCACCTGTGGGTGCGCAGGCAGCGTATCGAGGATGAAGTGTTCGTCCGGCGAGTTAGTGAACATGCAGGTTGCGAGACCCATCGTCGGACCGGCACCTTCGGGGAAATAGTTCCGAGCGAACTCGCGGAGGAGGCGCTCGTCCTCGGCGTCGGGGTCGCGGTTCCAGTCGTCGGGGTCGACCTGCTCGTCGCGGTGGTGATATCGGCCGAGTTTCATGCCGGGCACGTCGTAGGCCGGTAGCCCGTAGAATCGACCCTCGGGCACCGAGAGGTTCCAGACCGGAAAACTGTCGGGCTGAAACAGTTCCGGTGTTTCGGGCTGGAGCCACGCGAGTACCTGCCGCTCGGGCACCGTGAGTCCCTCCAAGGCGTCGGCGAGTGTGTGGTTCCACGCACCGGCCGCGAGCACCAGCCTGTCGGCCTCGTAGCTCTTTCGGGTGGTTTCGACACGCACGCCACCGTCGGGCGTCTCCGTCCAACTCTCGACCCGCGTGCGGGCGTGTATCTCGGCCCCCTCGGCCTGTGCGGCCTGCGTGTGGGCAATGATGGCCTGCTCGGGCACGACGAACCCGCCGTCGTCCTGATAGAGCGCACGGTAGTCCTCGGGCAGGCGGTAGCCGGGGAAGCGTTCTCCGAGTTCCGCGCCCGTGAGCACCTCGTGGGGGATGTCGTGTTCCTCGCACGAGCGCAGCGACCCCCCGAACACGGGGTCGTCCGGTGGGCCGGCGTCGATGGAACCGGTGCGGTGGATGATCGGTCTGTTCGACAGCGCTGCGAGGTCGTCCCAGAGGTCGTAGGCACGCTCGACCAG
>CAZJHA010000167.1:1247-5105 GCA_964545755.1 uncultured Halobacteriales archaeon
TCCGTTGGCAGCTGCCGGGAACACGGGGCGCGGTGATGCCAGAGACACGCTCGTGGAAGTGGCCCATGAAGTTTCCCCCTCCGTAGCCCGCGTTCCCGTGCGAAGATAGCGATGGGGGCGCTAAGTGCATGGACCATGACTGCTCAAGCGTGGATGATACCCGGTACTATCGCCCGGTCATCGGCCGACGTGGTTCGTTCGGTCCCAGTTGGCGGTCGAAACACGACTCAATGGTGATTGCGGCGGCCCACGGCATGCGATAGAGAGGGTCGCCCGTTCGCGCCGCCCGCGGATGGAACCGGGGTCGTCGTCCCACGGGTCACTATCGACTGGCGTGTATCGCATCCATTCGATAGCAACGGCCACAGACGCCTGATGAAGCGGTTGGATGCTTCCCATCGGCCACATACCTAAGTAGCTGTCCGGAATAGGAACGATAAACCCAATCGATGGGTGAGACACGATCATGGACGAGAACCGACACTGCGACCGCGACGGGGCGATGGAGGGTGACATGTTTGCGGCGACCGAAAGCAGGCCGCTCGACGGCGTACGGCGACTCTTCTGGTCTGCTCCGGGCATCCGACCACGGGCGACGAAACGCAACGTCTTGGTCGTGTTGGGCTATCTGTTCGTCGTCGGTCTCCTCCTCGCGGTGTTGGGGATGGTCGGTGTCGAACTCCTCCCGTCGGGCGGGCCATAGCGGTGGGCTAGAGGGTTACGGACGGAGCTGCCCGAGGACGAACCCCTGCCGGTCGTGGAGTTGAAAGAGCGCCGAGAGCACGAACAGCGCCAGAAAACCCCCGGCCCATGCCACCGTCGACACCGCCCCGAACGCCGGCACACCGAGCCCAGCAAGTCCCATTACCACGAGCGAGAGCATCCCGAGCGTCCGGTAGTACGTCGCCCACGTCACGCCGTGGTCGGGCACCACTTCCATGTATAGTTCGACCTGTTTGGCCGCCGCACACAGGTGAATCAGTTTCCGGTTGGATTCGTATTCGACGATATCCAACCCGTCGAGTTTCGGGAGATGGGTCTGATGCAGCGAGTTGTACACGCTCTCGCGGATGTTCCGTGGTGGCGGCGACTTGCCCGTCTCGGCGCTCGCAAGCGCCTCCGCCAGCTCCCGCAGCGTCACCGTCCGACGCTCGCGCCGTAGGTACCGCAGCGTCCGCGTCCGTCGTTCGTTTCGCAGTACATCGTGGATTTCGTGCTCCGAGAGCGCGCCTCCGGTCTGTTGTCCTAGCATGTTCAGTAGTTCTCGTTCGGTCGGTTTCGTCGTGACCCGATGACAGCTCGCCACTGCGAGCGTCGACCCATGTTCGTGGTTCGGGAGATCATTGTCGACTACATCTACAGGAGACGCGACGGTAAGCTTGGTATCTAATTGTTTAAATCGCACGTTACGTCCTCAAACGGGGGCTTTGAGTTCGACCGGGGGACGAGGTAGTACCCGAATGCGGGCGCGCTCGACGGCGGGTCGGTCAGCTAGCGCGGCGCTCGTCGGCGGTCGGCGTATCGGCGGTCGGCGCGGTATCGACTCGCATGCTGTTCGATGGTGTGTGGCGGTCGGAACGACGCTCGCGAGCGAACAGTTCGACGAACACTTTGAGCGTACCCAATACAACCGGCCCGAAGAACACGCCCAAAAAACCGAAGACGAACAGCCCACCGGAGATGCCGAGGACGAACAGGCCGGGGTTGAGACCCGCCTCGCGGCCGCCGATGACCGGTCTGAGGTAGTTGTCGGAGAGACTCACGAGCGTCGCGCCGTAGGCGAACAACAGCACGGCGGCGACGGGACGGCCGAGAACGAGTAGATAGGCTGCTGCCGGCACCCAGACGATGGACGCGCCGATGAGCGGCAGGAGGCCGAGCACCACCGTGACGACCGTCCAGAAGACGGCGCTCGGGAAGTCGAGGGCCACCAATCCGATACCGGTGAGTACGCCCTGGACGAGCGCCACCGCGACGTTCCCGACGATGACGGCCCACACGAGCCGGTCGATGCGCTCGACGAGGTCCGTCCAGACGCCATCGGACAGCGGGGTGACGCCGCGCAGCCAGTCCAGCGCGGCCGCGCCGTCGGTGAGCAGGTAGTAGGTGAGAAAGATTAACACAGTGAGACCGAGCACGACGTTCGAGAGACCGCCGAAGACGTTCATCACGCTCCCGAACAGCGCCGTGCCGCCGCTACGCTCGACCACCCCGAGCAGTTCGTTCGGGTTCATCTCGCCGACCAACTGGCTGGCGTCGAACGCGACGCCGAGTTGCTCGCGGAGGGAACGTTCGACGGTCCCGACGCCGAGGCGGCCGGCACGGATGGCTCGATAGACCTGTAGGGCCTGCTGGGCGGCGACGGCTATCACCGTTCCGACTGGAACCAAGACCACGAGCGCCGTCGCAACGATGAGGCCGCCGGCTGAAACGCGAGCGCCGATTCGCGGGGCGAGGCGTCTTTGAACCGGATGGAGCACGTAGCCGAGCAGCAGTGCGAGCAGCACGTACTGGGCGAGCGGGAGGACGACCAGTAGCGACAGTGCCCCGAAGGCGACGACGGCCGCGACGAGTACCCCTCTATCGAGTTCCATAGGAACACCCCTCGCGGGCGCTACTAAACTGTGGGCGCTCGCGCGTCAATCGTCGCGCAGCTCGGCGAGCGCCGCGCTCGCTGCCGGCGTCGTCCGATAGCCGCGCTCGCCGGCCACTTCACACGCTTCGAGCAGGCCCGCCGCTCGGAACTCCCCGCAGAGACCGTGCAGGTCGCTCTCACAGTAGTCGTACGAGAGGAGGTCGCGGGCCGCCACCGCTCCGCGTGCGTCGATTTCGTAGAGCAACCCGAGTGCGCTCTCGTCGGGGACGGCACTCACCAGTCGTCGTACCGGCTCGGGAACCCCACGAACGGCCGTATCGAGCGCCGACTCGCCTGTGGGTTCGAGGCGTTCGGTGGCGACGGTGTGCTCCTCGCCGGTCGTGGGGTCGCGCACGCGGCTCGATTCCTTAGAACTGTCCACGAGGAGATAGCGCTCGCCGCCCTCGGTGCGAACGGTCTGCATACCCTCTCTGAGAACGCAGTGCGGTTAGCGGTTCTGATAGCGTCGGTAGCGCCGGTAGCCGAGGAGTAGTGCCACGACCCCGAGCGTGATTGCGCCCGCGCCGGGTCGCCACTGGCCACGAAAGACGCCGACCATGAGACCGAGACTCACCGCGAACAGGCCGATGTTGGCCGCGATGACCACGCTCCAGAAGACCCGTGCGAGTTCGGGCGGCACGTCGGCATCGGTGGTATCGGGTATCGAGACCGACGGCACGTCGGGACCGTACTCGGCCTCGGGGTCGGGCTCGTCGGGTTCGTACTGGTCGGTCGAGCCGTCCGGGAGGTCATCGGCCACAGCAGTATCTCCTGCGTGGCGAACAACCGTGTTTCGGTTCGTCGTGGCCGACCGCCGGTGTTTTTACCGACGGCAGCGAACAACGGGCCATGACCGGGACGGAGTCCACCCAGCAGGCGACGCTTGACAGCGCCGCCGACGGAACGGATGCGGTAGCGGCGGCGCGGACGGTCGCCGGCGACGGGGGTGGCGAGGCCGAACTCGTCGACCCGAGCGCCCGCCGCTACCCCGACGCCGATGGCGAAGTCGACCTCGCCGTCACGCAGGTCGATTACACCGTCGAAGGCACAGGGGACGAGGAGACACCCATCATCCACGTCTTCGGGCGCACCGAGAGAGGAGAGGTCGAGCACGTCCGCGTCCACGGCTTTCGTCCCTATTTCTACGCGCCGACCGCAAATCTCACCGGCGAGTTCGACCACGACCGTATCACCGGGTCCGAAGCGGTCGACGAGAACGGCGA
>CAZJHA010000168.1:0-5072 GCA_964545755.1 uncultured Halobacteriales archaeon
TTGCGGCCGTACTTCTGCTTGACCGGCCAGAGCAGCCGGCGTGCCTTGTCGAGGTTCGCGTTGTCGGGCCAGCTGTTCAACGGTGCGAAGCGCTGGCCGGCGCGGTTCGCACCGCCGCGGCCATCGCTCACACGATAGGTACCGGCGCTGTGCCACGCCATCCGAATCATGAGCGGCCCGTAGTGACCGTAGTCCGCGGGCCACCAGTCCTGGGAGGTCGTCAGTACCTCCTCGATGTCCGCCTTCACCTCCTCGAGGTCGAGTTCCTCGAACGCCTCGCCGTAATCGAACTCCTCGTCCCGTGGGTCGAACCCCTGAACGTTCTGGTTGAGGATATCCAAATCCAATCGGTCGGGCCACCAGTCCTGGTTGGATCTTCTCATCGAAGACGAATTGTGGCTTTCGCCTATTAAGATTGTCTAAACCGGTACGAAGTTTCGGGTGAACACAACTAATATATGCGACTTGCGGACGCTTGGATGGTGGATTCACACCTCTCGTCAACAGGATTTCCCACACGCCGGTGGCCGTATCAGGCCGGCGTGTCCGCTCTGTAACCGCGACTTATCTGCTTCCACTTCTCGCTGCTGAAGCGGTAGTAGTTGAGCACCGCTGGCACGGTCGTCTCGGCGAGGAAGGCAAGCGAGAGACCGGTGAGGCCGAGCGAGGTCGTCGCGCCGAGATAGGCGACCGGGATGGCCACCCCGAAGAGGCCGAGCAGTTGGCTGTAGAACGTCCAGTTGGTGTCGCCGCTCGCATCAAGGGGGCCGGCGGCCGCCCCCGAGACGCCCCGGAGCACGATGGCGACACAGGCTGCCGAGACGAGCGAGATCGCGACCGGCACCACCGACGAGGTGGGGTCACCGACGAATGCGGCGACGATTTCGTCGACGAAGACGAAGACCAGCCCTGCCGACACCAGATAGACTGCGACCGCGAACCGAACGATTTCGCGGCCGTAGGCCTCGGCGGTCTCCTCGTGACCACTACCAAGTTCCTGACCGACGAGGCTAGAGGAGGCGAGACCGAAGCCCCAGCCGGGCGTGTTCATCAAACCCCAGATGCGCCGCGCGATGACGTAGGCGGCGACGACCTCGCTGCCGAACAGCGCGACGATAACGAGCATCGGGAACTCCGCCACGGTGAAGACGAGCTGGCGACCGATGACGGGCGTGCCGATGGAGACGACGTTCCGGACGTCGATGCCGAGATAGCTCCCGTGCGGGTCGATGTGGACGGGCAGCGTCCCGAGACCGGGCAGGCGACCCCTGACGAGACCGACGGCGAAGACGCCGGTCACGACCGCACTCGACAGGACAGTGCCGAGGGCCGCGCCGACGACGCCGAGACCGAACCCGAATATCAACACGGCGTTGAGAGCGATGTTCGCGAGCGCGCCGGCAGTACGCAAGACCATCGGCGTCCGGGCGTCGTCGACGCCGATGAACACGCGGCTCCCGATGAGGTTCAGTGCCGCGAAGGGGATGCCGAGCGCGACCACCTGAAGATAGTTCGCGCCGAAGGCGATGGCCGCGGGATCGTCGCCGACCAGCGAAACCAGCGGGGTGGGAAAGAACCAGAGCACAGCGACGACCGGCAGCGTGAGCGCGACCACGACGGCGACGCTCGACCGGACAGCACGGTCGATGTCGCCGAGGCGTTTGGCTCCGTAGCGCTGGGAGACCAGCGCGATGGTACCGGCGGCGATGCCGCCGCCGATAGCGAAGGCGAAACCCCAGTAGGGACTGGCGAAGCCGACGCCGGCGATGGCCGTCGAGCCGAGCGCGACGCCGATCATGGCGATATCGACGGCGTTCTTCGACATCCGGGCGATGCCGGTGATGATGCGTGGCCACGCGAGATCCGTGGTGCGACGTGCTCGCTCGGATTCGAGCAATCCGGCACGAACGAGCAGACGGCCAATATACAGTACGACTAATCGAACGGGGTTTGACGCGCGAAGTTTCAACGTCCAGACATCCGTGTCGGGCAGTTAAATAGCTTTCTTTCCTCGATAGCAGACGTCTAATTATCTATCGTTGAGGATACGGTCGTCGAGTCGTTACTCGTGATACCGGTCGGTTGCAGCCGCGAGGCCCGTCACGTCGCTGCCCGTTCCCGTGTCGCCGACCACGACCGCTCGCCACGGGAACAGTAGTGAATTACTCCTCGACTTCGCCGTCCTCCCATCCCTCGGAGAACACGCGGTCATCGGGGACGCCGAGGTCGTCGAGACGGTCTTTGGTGTCGACGACCATCTGCGGGACGCCACAGACGTAGAAATCCCTGTCGAGGTCATCGAGATACCCCTCGATGTGGTCTTGGACGTGGCCGATCGGGCCGTCCCAGTCTTCTTCCGAGAGCGAATACACCACCGAGAGCTTCTCGTGTTCGGTGGCGAGTTGGTCGAGGGTTTCCCGATACATGATGTCCTCTTGATTTTTCTCGCCGTAGAAGAAGTGAACGTCGCCAGTCCCGACTTCGAGGTACTGCTTCAGCATCGCCATCATCGGGGTGATTCCTGTCCCTGTGGAGACGAAGACGACGTCCTCGTCGGTGTTTTGGAGCGTGAGATTGCCGCCGAGGTCGCCGAGTGTTATCGTGTCGCCGGTCTCGCGCTCGTGCATGTAGACCGAGGCGGTACCCTCGTCGTAGCGCTTGATGGCGAGGGTAATCGCGTCGCCACCCGAAGTGTTGGTCGCCGTATACGGCCGGACGACCTGTTCGTCTTCGTCCTCGTCGGGGTCGTCACGCTCGAACCGCACGGTCGTGTGCTGGCCGGGGTCGAAGTCGAACTCCTCGTCAGCCTCGACGACGAACTGTTTCACCCGCGGTGTCATCCGATGGATAGACGTGATGGTCGCCTCGAACGGCATATCCATATGGTCGCCCGTGACCGTCCTAAATGGCGGGCTTGCAGAGGGTGTGACCCGAGATACCGATGCCTTTGTGCGTCGAGACGCAATCGGCCGTCCACTGATGGTCGACATCGCCGGCTACTGGCTCGTCCGCTTTTGCCTCCGGCGGGCGCTCGGTATCGTCTACCTCACTGCCTTTCTCGTCGCAGCCAATCAGTACCGAGGACTCCATGGTGAGAACGGAATCTTCCCCATCGAAGAGTTCACCGACCGTATCGACTTCCGCGACGCCCCGAGTCTCTTCTATCTCGTCAGGAGTGATAGCGCCATCACCGTGTGTGCGTGGGTCGGGGTCGGCCTCTCCGTGCTCGCCGTCACAGGCCTATCGGATGCCTTCGGGACGCTCCCCTCGGTGCTCGTCTGGGGTGGTCTCTGGGCGCTCTATCTCTCCTTCGTCAACGTCGGGCGAACGTTCTACGGGTTCGGCTGGGAGACCCTCCTGCTGGAGACGGGCTTTCTGGCGATCTTCCTCGGCGGGATGGGTACGACGCCACCCGATATCGTGATTTGGCTGCTGCGGTGGGTACTCTTTCGCGTGATGTTCGGTGCGGGCCTCATCAAACTCCGTGGCGACGAGTGCTGGCGTGATTTCACCTGCATGTTCTATCACTACGAGACCCAGCCGATGCCGAACCCGCTTTCGTGGTACTTCGACAAGCTTCCCACGTGGGTGCACAAGGCGAGCATCGGCGTCCATCACGGCATCGAACTCGTGGTGCCGTTTTGCTATTTCGCGCCACAGCCGATTGCCGCGGTTGCCGGCCTTTTGACCATCGTCTATCAGGGCTGGCTGATGGTCAGCGGCAACTTCGCGTGGCTGAACGCACTCACCATCGTCCTCGCCATCAGCACCTTCAGCGACGGACTTCTCGGCGCGCTATCCGGCATTTCGGCACCGACGACGATGGCAATCGGCATGCCGCTTCAGTTCGCGGTCTATGGTCTGCTGGTCGTCGTGGTCGTATTGAGCTACTGGCCGGTGCGGAACCTGCTTTCGTCGAGGCAGGCGATGAACCGGAGTTTCGACCCGCTGCATCTCGTCAACACCTACGGGGCGTTCGGCTCCATCACCAGAGAGCGCTACGAGCTCGTCATCGAAGGGACGCACGACGAGGAACCTACCGACGAGACCGAGTGGCACACGTATGAGTTCAAGGGTAAACCGACGGATACGGGTCGCAGGCCGCCACAGTGGGCACCGTATCACCTCCGACTGGACTGGCAGCTCTGGTTCGCGGCGATGACGCCGCGACCGCGCCGGGAGTGGTTCCCGCGGTTCGTCGAGCGGCTGCTCGCGGGCAACGAGGACGTGCGCCGATTGCTCGCCGAGGACCCGTTTCCCGACGAACCGCCGACACACATCCGCGTCCGGCGCTATCGCTACGAATATACCTCCGTCGAGGAGCTCCGCGAGACCGGCGAGTGGTGGCGACGGGAGTTCGTCAACGACTACTACGGTCCCGTCTCGCTGCGCTCGCTGCGGCTCTGAGGACGCGGACGGGTCATCCGTTCGTCTATCGGCTCACCGGAGTTCCGGCTCGACCTCGCTGCCGAGCCGGCCGATACACTCGACCATCGCGTCGGTGCCGACGCCGGGGTGGTAGGTCCGGAAAACGATGTGAACGCCATCGCCGGCGGCCGCGCGGTAGCGATCCAGTTCCGTGGCGACCTGTTCGGGCGTGCCGAAGATGGCTTGCTTCTTTAGTTCCCGTTTGCGTTCATCGGCGAGCTCGTCGACCGACTCGCCGGAGAAAATCTCCGCATAGCGGCGCTGGAGGTAGAAATAGCCGGGTTTCATCGTCTCCCACGCCTCCTCACGGGAGTCGCCGACCCAGCCGTGGACGAGCGCGTAGACGGTGAACTCGCCGTCGATGTCCTCTTCGTCCCGGACACTATGGATGTCCTCGACACGCGTTTCGATGCCCGACAGCGAGAGTTTCGAGGGCGCACACCACCCGTCGGCGGTCCGGGCGGCACGCCTGACGGCGGGTTTGGCCGCCCCGCCGAGCATCACCGGCACCTCCCCGTCGGGTTTCGGCGTCACGCTCACGTCGGGTGTGACGTCGTGAAATTCGGAACCATAGTCGAGCGGGCCGGCAGACCACGCCGCCCGGAGGAGATTCATCTGGTCTTCGAGGCGTTCGACGCGCTCGT
>CAZJHA010000169.1:0-5056 GCA_964545755.1 uncultured Halobacteriales archaeon
CTACACCTTCGACGGCGCGTGGTTCGACATCGGCACCCCCGAGAGCTACCTCGAAACCGTCGCGTGGGCGCTCGGCGGCGACTCCGCCGTCGCGGAGAATGCCACAATCGAAAACAGCGAGGTCGGCAGCGGCGTCCACGTCATGGACGGCGCCGTCGTGAGGGATTCGACCCTCGAACGCTCGGTCGTCTTCCCGAACGCCACTATCGAGGGCTGTACGGTACGGGATTCGATTCTCGATGAGGAGACCCACGTTGGCGGTCTCGAGCTCACGGACGCACTCGTCGGTGCACACACGAAGATTCCCGACGGGAACTAATCGCAGTCCTCTTTGGCACGGCCGGCCTTGCGTGGGCATGGCATCACGCTCGACGAAAGCCGCCACCGGTATCGCCCTGTTTATTGCCGTCTCCTTCGCCGTTCACTACGCGCTGTTCGGGGCGCTGCCGGTCGGCAAACCGGCGCTGCTCGATGACGCGGAATAGCACAGTTACGACTCACCGAGCCACGCGTCGGTGAGTCGTAACTGCCCGCGAACGCCGTCCCACTCGGTTTCGTAATCGAGTTCGATGGGGGGGTCCATGTGTGGGCCGTCGGTCACCAACGTCTCGAAGCCCCCGCCTTCGCCGAGCAGGTGGACGCCGTACTCGTCGTTGAGGGTTTCGAGGTCGTCGAAGGCGTCGCCATCGAGCGTGCGCCCGAGCCACGACTCGTCGAGACCCGCTGCCGCCACGGCAATGACCCGAATCTCGAAGCCAGCGTCGACCATCGCGTCGGCGAGCGCCCGGGGGTCGCGTTGCCAGAGCGGGGCGTAGAGTTGCATTCCGAGGCGCTCGCACATCGCCTCGATTCGCGTGGTCTGGAACTCGCTTTCGACAGCCCCCGCGATAACGCCCGCGAGACCCCCATCGATATCGTCGTCGAGGTCGCTCAGTGCGTGTTCGAGCGGTTCGATTTCCGCGTCGCCGCGCGTCCCCGAGTCGGTACGATCAGCCCGCGTGGTCGATTCGATCTCGACGAGTTCGATACCGATGCTCTCGGCCGCGAGTCCGGCGAGGTCGGTCGCCGGGACGTGATAGAGATGCGAGTCCGTTTCGGGATGCACAGTCACGAGTCGCACAACGGACAGGCCGTCCTCGAGCGCGCGATACAGCGCCCACGAGGAGTCCTTCCCGCCGGAGAACAGGCTCACCCACGCTGACATGGGTGTGCTACCGCGCCGACGGTCAAACGCGCTACGGTCGACGCCGTCGTGGACCCGAACGTTCACGACCCCACGCAGGATAATGGTGACGATGAACGGACACCGCTCGGGAAAACGTCCGTGGCTCGCGGCGGCGCTCGCGCTGCTCTATCCTGGACTGGGTCACGCCTACCTGCGTGAGTGGCTGCGCGCGCTCACGTGGTTCGGGCTGACGTTCGCGACGGTGGCGCTTGCGCTCCCGCCCTCGGCGGTCCCCGATTCCGGCGCGCTCAGTCTCGATACGGTCATGAGCGCGAGTCGGGCACTGCCGGTCGAGGTCTCGGTCGCCATCTCCGTTCTCCTCGTGCTCAACACCGTCGACGCGTATCGGCTTGCCCGGCAGGGACGACCCGCTGGGAGTGCCGACCCCGCCGACGCGGACGGCGAGCGGCGCTGTCCGAACTGCGGGCGCGAGACCGACACCGACCTCGCGTTCTGTCAGTGGTGTACCGAACCGCTCGCGACCGACGAATGAGCGCGGGATAGAAGCGCGTGGAGACCCACAGGTCGATATGGGCTATGCCTGTCCCGTCTGTGAGACGCCACAGACCGATGCGCGCCACCTCGCGAACCATCTCGCGTTCACCGCGCTGCTCGGCGACGACGACCACGAGTCGTGGCTCGACGACCACGCGCCGGGCTGGGAGCAATCGGGCGAGGACGACCTCGCCGAGCGGATCGAAGGAACTGCTTCGGAAGTCGAGTATCCGCAGGTCTTCGAGGACACGACCGGCCACGACCACCACGGTGACGACCCGCAACCGGGCGACCTCTTCGACGAGCGCCCAACACGCGGGCCGTCTGCGGACGCGAATCTCGACGCCGAGACCGCCGCCGCAATCGAACAAGCCCGTGCGATGACCGAGCAGGCCGACGGCGATGGTGGCGAAGACGAAACGAACGAGGACGAAAACGGGTAACTACTGGCGGGTCGAAATCGGCCCATGCACACGGACGGACGCTTCTCGCCGACCACCGAAGCGGCAGCCCGCGAGCGCTACGAAGCACTCGGTCCGACGGCCCAGACGGTGGTTCGAGAGGTCGCAACGGCGATGGACTTCGACAAGGACGAATACGACGAGCGCGTGACGAGCGCGGTCGTCGAGCGGGCACGCAACGCGCTGTTCGCCTCTTCGCTCGAAGTCTCGGTCGGGGAACGCGAGGCGTTCGACGACTGGCGAACCGCCCACTCCGAGTACGATGTTCATGTAATCGGCAACGAGAACGTTCCTCGCGTCGTCTGGCACGCCCCGGCCTTTGCCGAGACGGCCGTCGCGGCGACGTTCGCCGACGAGGAGCGCGCGGCCGTCGAGACGCTGCGCCGGCAGGCGTTCGGGCGGCTATATCGTGAGCTGTTCGAATAGCCCTCAACCGGGCAGGAAGACGTTGAGAACGGCGACGACGATGCCGGCAAGCCCCATGCGGATGCCGGCGATATACCACCGTTGTTTGGATATCGAGGCCATGTATGCTCCGAAGACGAACAGGACGCTGACGGCCATGCCGACGGAGACGAGCGTCGCCTGCAACAGTGAGAGGGCCGAGCCTTCGAGCAGGAACGGTAACAGGGGGACGACGAGACCGAGCAACGGCCCGAGACCGCTCATGAGCGCGTTGACGACCTGATTTTCCATCTTGTCGCGTTCGATTTGGGTATCGCTCAGGTCGGCGAGCATCGCCTCCTCGGTCTCCTGAATCTCGGCGCGCATCTCCGCGCGCTCGATCTCCCAGACGCTCCACACCCCGGAGGTCGTGAGACCGACGGCCGCGGCGAGACCGAGGCTTACCACCGTGAGTCCGTCCTCGATACCCGAGAGGTACGCGCCCACGGTGACGCCGACGCCGGTGAGCGCGCCGTCGAAGCCGTTCGAGACGAAATACCGCCGCGCAATCGGTCCCACCATGTGGGTGTCGATGCGCTCGGTCAGCGACTGCTCAGAGTCGGCCATCAGTCCTGTGCCGTCGGTATGTCCTCGACGATGTACTCGCCACAGGCGACCTGGTCGACCGAATGAACACGGGCACCCGTGTCCTCAATGGTCGCACTCACCGTCTCGAAGTCGATGTCGTCGCCCTCGATGGTGAACTTGATGTTGCGCACCTCCTCGTCCATTTCGAGCAGGATGGCGTTGACGCCATCGACGCCGTCGAGGTCAGAGATATCCTCGGCGACCGAGAGCATGGTCGGCTCGTGCGGTTTGAGCACGTCGATGACTAACTGGCGGATGGTGGCCATGCCGCACTGCACGACGCCTACCGGTAAGGGTGTGTTGATGCGACGGCACCCGTCATCCGCCCGGCCGAGCCGGGTCCCGACTTACGACGAGGACGACTCGTCGTCGTTTCCGTCAACGTCCTCGAAGTCCGCATCGACGTACTCCTCGTCGTCGCCGTCCCCGCCCGCACCACCCATGTCACCCATGCCGCCGGGACCGGCACCCGCCGCACCGCCCGCTGCGCCAGCGCCGCCCGCACCGCCGGCGGCCTGCTGGGCAGCCTCCTGTTGTTGGTACATCTGCTTGCCGATCTCCTGCAGCTCCGTCGAGAGGCTCTCGGTGGCGTCCTGTAGCTCCTCGGTCGTCGCGTCCTCGTCTTCGAGGACTGCCTCGACCTCGTCGATGGCGTCTTCGATGTCCTCGCGGAGGTCGTCGTCGACCTGCTCGTCGTTCTCCTCGAGCAAGGTGTTCGCACGCTGGACCGAACTCTCGGCGTCGTTGCGTGCCTCGATGCGCTCGCGGCGCTGTTCGTCTTCCTCGGCGTACTCCTCGGCTTCCTCCTGCATGCGGTCGATCTCCTCGTCGGAGAGTCCGGCACCGCCCTCGATGGTGATCTCCTCGGAGTTGCCCGAGCCTTGGTCCTCGGCCTCGACGTTCACGATGCCGTTCTCGTCGATGTTGAACGTGACTTCGATCTGGGGCGTCCCCGCAGGAGCGGGCGGAATCCCCGAGAGCTGGAACTCTCCCAACAGTTCGTTCTCGTCGGCGATCTCGCGCTCGCCCTGGAACACTCGTACCTGGACTTGGGTCTGGTTCGCGGCGGCGGTCGTGAACACCTTCGACTCCTCGGTGGGAATCGTCGTGTTCTTCTCGATGAGTCGCTCGAACAGCCCGCCTTTGACCTCGATACCCAGCGAGAGCGGGGTGACGTCGAGCAACACGATGTCGTCGACGTCGCCCGAGAGCACGCCGCCCTGGATGGCCGCGCCGAGCGCAACCGCCTCGTCGGGGTTGACGTTCTTCTGGGGGTCCTGACCGGCGAGGTCGGCCACCTGCTCTTGGACTTGGGGCATCCGCGTCGAGCCGCCCACGAGAATCACCTCGTCGATGTCGTCGGCGTCGTAGCCCGCGTCGTCGAGGGCCTGCTCGGTCGGTTCCACAGTTCTGTCGATGAGGTCCGAGGTCAGGGATTCGAACTTCGCGCGGGTGAGGTCCTCCTCCAGATGGACCGGCCCGGAGTCCGTCGCGGTGATGAAGGGCAGGTTGATGGTCGTCTCCTTCCGGTTGGAGAGTTCGATCTTGGCCTCCTCGGCGGCCTCGGTGAGTCGCTGGAGGGCTTGGCGGTCCTCGCGGAGGTCGAAACCGTGTTCGTTCTCGAACTCCTCGGCGAGGTAGTCGATGATTGCCTCGTCCCAGTCGTCGCCTCCGAGGTCGTTGTCGCCGTTGGTCGCGACCACTTCGTAGACGCCGCCACCCAGATCGAGCACCGAGACGTCGAAGGTTCCGCCACCGAGGTCGTAGACCATCACGGTCTGGTCGGAGTCGTCGTCGAGGCCGTAGGCCATCGACGCGGCGGTCGGCTCGTTGATGATGCGCT
>CAZJHA010000170.1:0-5017 GCA_964545755.1 uncultured Halobacteriales archaeon
GCATCGTTCTCCGAGACCATAAACCCTACAGCAGAAGGATGACGGAACACTAGGAAGGACGATATGGACGGTCGGCCGACGTCATCGAGAGCGCCTGCGCGATAAGTGGTCTATTCGACCTCGAACCGTTTCCGTACACGTGGCTCCAGCCGAAGCTCCAGCTGACGTGGGAGGAGGTCCGGCACAATAGCCCGATTCGCCACCTGCCCGACGACGCGCCGCCACTGCTGGTCAGCTACGGCGCGGACGAGCCAGCCGAACTGTGCCGCCAGTCGGAGGATTTCCTGACCGCGTGGCAGGAGCACGGTCTCGACGGCACTCGACTCCCACAGCCGGCGACCAACCACTACACGGCCATCGAGGGCTTCCTCGACGCGGACAGTCGCCTCTGTTCGGCCATCTTGGAGCAAATAGAGGACTGAAATCACCGTTCGCTCACACTCGAACAGCGTTGCCCGAAGTGCGCAGCGAGCGCACTGTCGACGTGGGTCCGAAACGCAGCTCAGAGGCCGATTCGCGCCGCGAGGTCCTCGTCGATACCACCACCGATTTCGAAGAGGCGGGTCATCTCCTCGTCGGAGAGTTCGAAATCGAAGACGTCGGCGTTTCGCTCGATGTGGTCGGGGTTCGACGACCGGGGAATCGTCGTGACCATCGGCTGCTGGAGCAACCATCGAATCGCGACCTGTCGGACCGTCTTTCCGTGGGTTTCGGCGATGGCTCCGAGCGAGTCGTTGTCGAGGGCCGCGCCGAGTTTGAGCGGGCTGTAGGCGGTGAGCAGCACGTCCTCTTCGATACACACGGGAAAGAGGTCGGGCTGGTGGGTGGCGAGGCTGTACTCGACTTGATTGGTGAGAATCGGTGCCGTCGAGTGTTCGATGGCGTTTCGTGTCTGCTCGACCGAGAAGTTCGAGACGCCGATGTGACGGACCGCCCCGTCATCGACGAGGTCGTTCATGGCGTCGAGGGTCTCCTCGTGAGGAACGTCCTGCTCGGGCGAATGGATGAGCAACAGGTCGACGTACTCCATGCCGAGTCGGTTGAGGCTGTCGTGGGTGGACTCGACGACCGCCGTCTCGTGACGATTGTTCCGCGATAGCTTCGTCGTCACGAACAGCTCCTCGCGCGCGACGTCGGCGTCGTCGACTGCATCTCCGACCGCGGACTCGCTGTCGTACATCTGTGCGGTATCGACGTGTCGATAGCCGGTCGCGAGCGCGGCCGTGATGGCCCGTCGCCGTTCCTCCTCGGAGTCCATGCCGGCAGTTCCGAACCCGAGCACGGGGACGTCCACACCATCGACGGTGACGTACTCCATGCGTCGACATCGGCGGGCGTGACCAAACGGTTTGTGGAAGTCCCGACGCAAGCGGCGGCCGCTCGCCACAGCGCTCGGCGATTCCGATGGAGTTCGAAAGCCCCTCCCCGCTAGCATTGACGAGTCGGCGGCGTGCGGTGAGTACTCACATGACGCTTACGACGGGCCGGTCGGCGTTCAGCAACACCGATTGCGTGACGCTGCCGAAGACCACCTTCCTGGTCGGCGAGCGTTTGCGCTTGCCGACGACGATGTAGCGAGCGTCGTGTTCGTTCGCGTACCCGATAATCGTCTCGCTCGCCTTGCCGATGAGACCGACGGCCGTCGCGTCGGTTCCGGCGGCTGCCGTCGCCGCGACCTCCCGCGCGACCTCCTCGCCGTCGTCGGTCTCCCGTGCGGTAGCCGTTTCGGCGACGGCGTCCTGTCTCACCTTCTTCGCCTCCAGACGACTGATTGCGTGCACGACGTGGACGTCCTCGCCGAAGGTGTCTGCGAGCGTCCTCGCTTCCCGAACGACGCGCTCGCTCTGTTCGGATTCACTCACTGCAGCGACAATCATCGTCAGCGCAGTTGCTGGTCGAGATAGTTATAAATTTCGAATTTCGTGATATTCTTCTATCGATATATCGAAGAGTACTGTGCTGTATACCAAATCACCACCTCGTGTCCATCGTCGTATCGATGCGCCGCCATCACAACCGCGTAACACCCACTCGACCATCTCGACGTCCCACGTGTACTCGGCCGTATGGCCCAACTGCGAGCGATGGGGGCATCACGTTCCCGTCCGCGCGTCCCGACGCTGTTCGCGTCGCCCGTCGCCGTCGTCCAATCTGCATGCGTTCCATATCCCTTGTTCGAACGAATCACTGTTTGCCCCGTTTCACCATCTTATCTATCTCTACCATTATCAAGAGTTAGGTTGTCTATTCATCTCATTGAGATTCGAAAGTCGAATCGGAGTTCAAGTGAACCAGTATCTATAAATGCCTAGCGACCAGTGGGATGGGTATGACCCAACGCGAACAGATCAGCACCGACGAGACCGGCGTGCTTGCACACTTCGGCCACATGGACGAAGAGCCGATGACGATAACCGACGGCGACGGCGCGTACGTCCGCGACCAGCAGGGCGAGGAGTACCTCGATTTCACCTCGCAGCTGTACTGTGTGAACGCGGGTCACAGCAACGACGCCATCACCGAGGCGATGGCCGAGCAGCTCGACCGAATTCAATACGTGTCCTCGGCGAAGAACAACGACGCACGCACTCAGCTCGCCGACGATTTGGCCGAGGTCGCCCCGCAGCCGCTCACGGATGTCTTCTTCTCGATTTCGGGCAGCGAGGCGAACGAGGCGGCGATACAGATCGCCCGTGAGCATCAGGACGCCTCCACGGTACTGACCCGCTGGCGGTCCTATCATGGCGGCACGTACGCAACCGCCGGCATCACGGGCGACCCCGCGATCCGTCTCCCGGTCGAATCACACGCCTCGACCAGCGGCAACGTGAAGTTCCTGCCTCCGTTCGGCGGTGCCGACGCCGCCTTCGACGCCGACTCGCCCGAGGAACTCACCGAGAAATCGCTCGACCACCTCGAATACGTCATCCGCAATCAGGGGCCGGACTCGATTGCAGCGCTCCTCACCGAGATTGTCGGCGGGTCCAGCGGAGCGTTCACCGCACCGCCGGGCTACTTCGCGGGCGTGCGCGACCTCTGTGACGAGTACGATATTCTCCTGATTGCCGACGAGGTCATCACCGGGTTCGGCCGGTGTGGCGAGTGGTTCGGCAGCCATACTGAGGACCTCGAACCGGACATGATAACGTTCGCCAAAGGCGTGACGAGTGCCTACGCGCCGCTGGCGGGCGTGCTGATGCGCTCGGAGCTTGGTGATGCCCTCCGCGAGGACGCGATGGATATCGGCCAGACCTTCGCCGGCAATCCCGTCGCGTGTGCGGCCGGTAGTGCCGCCCTCGAAGAGTACGACGACCACCTCATCGACAACGTGCGAGAACTCTCGCCCGCGCTCGAAGAGCGCGTCGAGGGTCTCGAAGAGTACGACGTCGTCTGTGACGTACGCGGTCGTGGCTTCCACTGGGCCGTCGAGTTCGCCGATCCTGAAACTGGTGAACCGGTGGTCGACCCACGCGTCGAGGACGGGTACAACCCCGTCGCGGACGTCCTCACCCGCACGCGCGAGAAGGGCGTCCTCATCGGCGGCGGCCGTCCGCTGATTCAGGTCATGCTCTCGCCGCCCTTTTGCATCGACGAGAACGACATCGACACGGCCGTCGGGGCGCTTGAGGAATCCATCGAAGAGGTCTTCGCGTAATCACTCCTCGGCGTCGGCAATCGATGTGAGGGTGTCGAACTCGAAGTTCTTGAGCAGTCGCGGCTCGTTTTTGATGGTCGAGATGACGAACATCGAGCGTGTGCGCATCACCTCGTCGATTGCCTCGAACTGCGCGATGAGGTCCTCGACCATCCCCTGATTGCCCAGCCGGGCGATGACGACGAAATCCGTCTCGCCCATCGTGAAGTAGACTTGATCCGCGCCCTCGATGGCCGAGAGTTTCTCGCCGACGCGCTCGTGGTACTCCTCGTCGTACTCGGCGATGACCTCCGCGATGATGGTGACGCCGAGCCCGACCTTCTCGTAGTCGATGTCGTAGAGGTCGTTCTCGATGACGCCCTCCTCGCGGAGGTTGTTCAGGCGGTAGTAGATGGTCGATTTCGGAATGCCCGTCTCCTCGTGGAGGCGGTCCGGACTGCCCGTGCCGAGGTTCGCAATCGCCGAGAGGATTTTGATGTCACGTTCGTCCATACTTGAATGTGGTTGGGGCATACTCGACACATGTACTTAATCTTCCTCATTGTGTACCGAAACGGTGGTTCATTTCACCGAGAACGCCGGCTCGTGTTCCCGGTGACGCTTATCGACTGTGGAACACCCTGGCCGATTCATCCGCAAGCACGCGGTTCATGAGCGTTCGGCGACGACTCACGGCGGCAGCCTCGATCGACTCCAATGAATCTCAATAATATTCAATATCTGTCTTTATTGTTGTAATTTATTTAATATATATTCAAACTTTGAAGTAGCTTCGAATATTCGTCGGTATCATGTCTGAAAGTACCACGAATGGGTCACTGGAACGGGTCCTCTCGCGGTGGCAGCTGTTCGCCATTGGGTTCGGCGCAATCGTCGGCTGGGGCTGGATCATCCAGATGGGCTACTGGATAGACGAGGCTGGCCCCTATGGAGCGATGGTCGCCTTCGCCATCGGCGGGGTTCTCGTCCTCCTCGTCGCGCTCATCTACGGCGAACTCGTCTCGGCGATGCCCCTCGCCGGTGGGGAACACGTCTACACGCATCGGGCGTTCGGCCCGGTCGTCTCGTTCATCTGTAGCTGGTCGCTGTTGCTCGGCTACATGGGCGTCGTCGGTTTCCAGTCCATCGCTATCGGCATCGGCTTCTCGTATCTCATTCCGGGCTTCGACGTGCTGGAACTCTGGACGTTCGCGGGCCAGACGGTCTATGGCTCGTGGGTCGCGGTCGGGTTCGTCGGCATCATCGCCATCACCTATATGAACTACCGTGGTGTGGAAATCACCGCCCAGGTACAGCTCATCCTCGCCACGGTCGTCGGTCTCTCGGGTATCGCGCTCGTGACGGGTGCACTCACGGTCGGAC
>CAZJHA010000171.1:0-5007 GCA_964545755.1 uncultured Halobacteriales archaeon
GCCGGGTCTATAGCTGCGGTTCGACCGTTTCGGCGTCGTCGAGGTTTCGGTTGTGCAGCGCCTCGCCGGTCTCGCTGTCGAACAGGTGGACTGCGTCCTCGGGAATCCGTGCGACCGCCGGCTGGCCAGCCTCAACGCGGCGCAGCCCACCGATGGTCGCCACGAACGTCCGTGACTCCTCGATGTCGAGTTCGGCCGGTTCGTCCTCGTTCCCCTCGAAGGCGAGGTAGACGTTGTTGCCGCTGCCGACCGGTTCGACCACGTCGACCACGGTTTGAAAGTCGTGGTCGGTTTCACGCTCCCCGACGAGTTCGATATCTTCGGGGCGCACGCCGAGGGTCACGCGGGATGCGTCGCCGACCGCCTCACGGGTCTCCTCGGTGAGCGGATACTCCATCTCCTCACCGACCAATCGGCCGTCCTCGACGTCGGTCTCGAAGAAGTTCATCGACGGCTCGCCGATGAATCCCGCGACGAATCGGTTTGCGGGTGCGTGGTAACATTCAAGCGGTGTGCCGACCTGCTGGAGTCGACCGTCGTTGAGGATGGCGATGCGGTCGCCCATCGTCATCGCTTCGGTCTGGTCGTGGGTGACGTACACAGTGGTAACGTCCAACTCCTCCTGGAGACGCTGGAGCTCGGTCCGCATCGACGAGCGCAGTTTCGCGTCGAGATTGGAAAGCGGTTCGTCGAGCAAGAACACTTCCGGATCGCGGACGATGGCGCGACCGAGCGCGACCCGTTGTTGCTGACCACCGGACAGTTCGCCCGGCTTGCGGTCGAGCAGGTCCGTGATGCCCATCGTCGCTGCGGCGTCCTCGACGCGCTCTGCGATGTCGTCGTCCGATAACCCTGTCGACTCCTCCAGTCCGAAGCTCATGTTCTCTCTAGCCGTCATGTGTGGGTACAGCGCGTAGGACTGGAACACCATGGCGATGTCGCGCTCTTTGGGTTGTTCGTCGTTGATGATTCGGTCGCCGAGAGCGATGTCGCCCTCGGTGACCGTTTCGAGGCCGGCGACCATCCGGAGCGTGGTCGATTTTCCACACCCCGAGGGACCGACGAGTACCAGAAACTCCCCGTCGGCAACGTCGAGCGAC
Organism: uncultured Halobacteriales archaeon; assembly: GCA_964545755.1. Taxonomy (GTDB): domain Archaea; phylum Halobacteriota; class Halobacteria; order Halobacteriales; family Halococcaceae; genus Halococcus. The sequence continues at coordinate 1,101 of CAZJHA010000171.1, forward strand.
GCCTCGTCGACCGCGACGATCTTCCCGTCGCCGTCGCCGAATCGCTTGGTCACCCGGTCGAGGGTTAGTTCGGCCATCCATCTCGCCTCCATTGTGTGAACGCTTCCAGTCGATGTGTACCTTCGGTCATGGTTGGTTCGTCTCCGTTGACTGCATTCGATGGTGATTCTCCGAATCGATTCGAACAACGTGTGTCACGCCCGCACCCCCTCGGCGAACTCGTCGGCGAACAGCACGTAGACCAGTATCGTCGGGATAGCGGCGATGAACGCCGCGGCCATCCGCAGCGGAAAGTTGACCCCGGTCTGGGCCGCACCGATGCCCGAGAGGACCAAGGTCACCGGCGCGGCTGGACTGCTCGCACTGGAGACGAGCGTCAGCGCGAAGAGGAACTCGTTCCAGATTTGAGTGAACTGGAAGATCAACACCACGACGAACATCGGCCGCGACAGCGGCAACACGATTCGCGTGTAGATCTTCGTGACGCTCGCGCCGTCGAGCCGGGCGGCTTCGAGCATCTCGGTCGAGATGTTCTGGTAGTGGGTGCGGAACAGCAGCGTGATGATCGGGATGCCGTAGGCGACGTGGGTAATCATCAGTTCCAGCAGGTCGCCCCAGTGTGGTTGGAGAATCGGCAACGCCCACAGGAACGAGAGCAGGCTCTCCAGATTGAGGTAGTTCGACCAGAACCGCGACAGCGGGACGATGACGGCCTGATACGGGATGAAGATCCCAGCGATGAACAGCAACAGGACGCCGATCTGTCCGCGCCAATCGACCAGCGTCAGCCCGTAGGCCGCGGCGCTTCCCATGATGGCACACAGAATCGTCGCCGGAATCGTGAACAGCAGGCTGTTGACGATGCCACGCTGGAGCAGGCCGAACGCGGTCGACCAATTCCCGAACGTGACGCTCTCAACACCGGGCGGGAAGTAGGGAAGACTCTCGACGACGCCCGCTGCCGTCTTGATCGACGTGACGAGACCGGTCTCTATCGGGAGCAGGTAGAAGACGAGCAGGAGCGCAAGCGCCACGTATAACCCGATGCGCCACGGGTCGAAGCCGAACGAGTCACCCTCTTGGGCGTCGGGCGGAGTGTCCTCGGCGGCCGTCATAGGTTCTCACTCCGGTACTGGTAGTAGAGATACGGCGCGATGACGCCGAGTGCCATCGCGAACAGGATGATGGCGATGGCCGAGGAGTACGCCCACTCCTGGAGCTGGAACGCCTGCCGGACCATCAGGGTCGCGAGGATATCCGCGCCTTTGGCCGGTCGATAGCCGCCGAACAGCGCGTAGAGAAAGGAGAAGGCCTTGAGTGCGAACAACATTACCACGACGGTCGCGCTGATGGTGGCGGGTTTGAGCTGCGGGACGATGACCCGCCGGTACATCCGCCACGTGCTGGCCCCGTCGACGCGTGCGGCCTCGAAATGGGCGTTTGGAATCCCTCTGAGTGCCGCGAGATAGACCACCATGCAGTAGCCGCTGAACTGCCACATCAGCGCGAATATCACCGCCCCGAGGACGAGGTCGGGGTTGCCGAGCCAGTTGAACGGTCCCAGCCCGAACAGCCCGACGAAGGAGTTGACGATGCCGTTGTTCACGTTGTACATCCAGAGCCAGAACTGCCCGGTGACGATGAACGAGAGGCTCATCGGCAGCAGGTAGATGGTCCGCAGCGTGCTCTCGAAGCGGACCTGCCGGTCGAGCAAGATGGCGACACCGAGTCCGACGGCGAGACAGACGAGCGTGAACACGACCAACAGGACGAGGGTGTTGCGACCGGCGGTGATGACGTCCGGGGACGTGAACGCCTCGATGTAGTTCTCGAAGTCGAGGTCAGTGTACTCAGCACTGCCGAACCCCGAGTAGTCGGTCAGCGAAATGACGAAATTCCAGCCGATTGCGCCGTAGACGAACAGACCGACCACCGCGAAGGGAATCAGCCAGTACGGCATCGACCGGACGAAATCACTCCGCCAGTACCGAGAGAGCGTCGACCGAGTGGTGTCGGAGCGTGCCCGGCCGCTCACGGCCGTCCCGCCGTCGGTCGCGGCGCGCCCGTCGCCAGGGTGCTCGTCGTCCGCGTCCGTCTCACGGAGCGTTCGTGCGAGTGAGCGAAGAACCGACATGTGTCGCTCGAATCAGGCCTGTCCGTCGCTGATGGTCTTGAGCATCGCGTCGGCGGTCGCTTCGACGTTGTACGGGCCGGTGAAGTTGTTGTTGATGACGCCCTTGAGGTTGGTCAGGGTCTGTGCCGGCACCGCGAGTCCGTGGGCGATGGTCGGGGGTTTCTGTTCTGCGTTCTGGAAGTCCTTGATGGTGTTCGAGAGATACGGCCCGAACTCCTTCGCGGTCGCGTCCTTTCGTGTCGGGATCGAACCTTTCCGGGTGTTGAACGCGACTTGGGCCTCCTTGGTGCCGGCGTACGAGAGCCACTTCGTGGTCTTTTGGGGCGTGGGGTTGTTGGCGGGTTTGATGAACGAGTCCATATGGAGGGTGTACATCCCCTCCGTTCCGGGGAAGGTCACGTGGCCCCAGTCTTTTCCATACTCGAATCCCTGCTTGTTGCCGAACGCGCCGGCGGCCCAGTTGCCCTGATGGATGAACGCGGCGTTGCCGTTCATGATGTTGTTGAGCGACCCCGTGAGTGCGGTCGAGGAGGCGTCGTCGTTGATGTAGTTCGCGAGGATTTGCTTGGTGGATTCGAGCGCGGCGACGACCGTCTGCTTGTCACCGTTGCCCTGCGTGAAGTCCATGTAGGCTTGGTAGCCCTGCGTGCCGAGCAAGATGGTCCCGAACAGTTGCAGGTTGTGGAACGGGAGCTTCATCGCTTGGGTCATCGGCACCTTGTCCGTGTTCTGCTGGACCGTCTTCAGCGCCGAGACCAATCCGTCGAAATCCGAGATGTCGTCGGGATTGACGCCCGCCTGCTCGACGATGTTCTTGTTGTAGAAGAGGTCGTTGAGGCGGTGTGAGCCGATTGGAACCGCCGCGAAGTTCCCGTCGTACTTGCACGCCTTGACGACCTCCTCGTAGTGTTTGTCTTGGAAGTCGCTCCACGCCTCGCTGGCATCGCCGAGGACGCCCTCGTACTGGGTAAGGTTCTGGCCTGGCCACCCGGCGAAGGAACTCGGCGGGTTGTTGTTGCCGAGACGTTTCGCAACGACGGTGTTGAGGTTGGTGTTCCCGCCGCCGCCGATGGGACGGAAATCCGTCTGCATGTCCGGATACTTGTTCTTGAAGTTCTTCGTCAAGGCGTTGATAGCCGCCTTGCCGTCGCCACCGGTCCATGCGTGGAGGACTTCGAGCGCCTGTCCGGAGCCACTCCCGCCACCACCGCTACCGTTGCCGCCGCTACCGTTGCCACTCCCGTTTCCACCACCGCCTCCACCGCCCGTACAGCCAGCGAGACCCGCCATGATGGCGGCGCTCGCCGCTCCTGTGCCCTTGATGTATCGCCGTCGTGTGTACGCCGACTCTCGATTTGCCATCGTGTCTCGTACGGGCATCGATGTTCGACAGTAAAAAACTTTCGTGACTTTACTCGGATGCGTGTATATGTTGTATCTCCAGTCGCACGAGACGTCGATTCGTTCAGTTTCGAATTCGATGCGGATGCCCGCCAGCTCGTGGACGCGCCGCTTCGCATCGCTCAGTCGAACCTCGTGAATCTCTGATTCACGGGCTCGATACGTCGTAGCCGCATCGAACAACGCAAATCGGCGATTTGCTGGCTCGATTTCGCTTCGCTCAGTCGAACAGCTCCTCGCCGTCGACCATGTGCTCGGCAACGGCATCCATGTCGAGGGTCAGTCCGAGTCCCGGCTCCTCAGGTACCTCGATTGCACCCTCGGCGATGACCGACTCCTCGACGAGGTCCTCCCACCAGCCCAGTTGATAGG
>CAZJHA010000172.1:0-4969 GCA_964545755.1 uncultured Halobacteriales archaeon
TCGAGCGCTCGGCATGGCCAAACAGCCACACCTGCTCGTCGAACCGGGCGACCTGAACGACATCGCGCTGCTGCCGGGTGACCCCGGGCGTGTCGACCGCATCGCGGGCCACTGCGAGAACCCGACCACGGTAGCCGAAAACCGCGAGTACAAACTCGTCAACGCCACCTACGAGAACACCCCCATTACTATCTGCTCGACCGGCATCGGCTGTCCCTCGGCGGCGATTGCCGTCGAGGAACTCTCGGAGGTGGGTGTCGAGACCCTCATTCGTGTGGGTACGACGGGCGCGCTCCAGCAGGACATCGAGGTCGGCGATGTGGTGGTCGCGACCGGTGCGGCCAAGGACGAGGGTACGACCGGACGCTACGAGCACGACAGCCTTCCTGCGGTGCCCGATTACGACGTACTCTCGGGGTTGGTGGAGGCGGCCGAAACACGCGACGAGCCGGTCCACGTCGGAGCCATCGCCAGCGACGACGCCTTCTACGCCGAGACCGACGAGTATATCGCGGCGTGGGAGCGGGCGGGCGTGCTCGCCGTCGAGATGGAAGCCGCGGCGATCTTCACGCTCGCCCGCCGGAAGGGACTCCGTGCGGGTGCGCTCTGTACCGTCGATGGGAACCTCGTCGCGGGCATCCAGAAGGGCGCAACCGACGGCGAGGAACTGCCCGAGAAGGCCAAGGACAACGTCGAGCGCGCCATCGCCATCGCGCTCGATGCAGCTGTCTCGCTCTAACCGCCGCTGACCGGCGGGAACGCAGCGAGTTCGTCGCCATCGTCGAGTTCGGTGTCGAAGCCATCACCGGCGGTGAAGGGGTCCTCGCCGTTGTGGAGCAGATGGATGTGGTCGCGTACCGCGCCGTCGTCGATGATCTCGTCTTCGAGGGCCGGATGGCGTTCGAACAGCGCCGCGAGCGCGTCGTCGAGGGTCGCATTCGGTTCGACATCGACCTCGATCTCGCGCTCGCCGGCCGTCTCGGCGAGCGTGGCGAACAGTTTCCAGTGCATGGTCGGCGTACGGATGCCGTCCTCAAAGACGATTCGCCTGTCGGCATACCGTTCGACGCTGCCGACGCCTAGCGGACGCGAACGATACCCGACCGGAAGACGTGGTCGTTCGGAACGATGAACTCCTCGCCGTCGTTTTCGATGTGGGTAACGAAGACATCGACCTCCTGGACGATACCCGCGCGCCCGTCGATGCGGACCTCGTCGCCGATGGCAATCGGTTCGGCGAACAGGAGATAGAATCCGGCGGCGCTGGCGGCGAGAAGGTCACGACAGGCGAGTCCACCGAGGAAGACGACGCCGAAGGCGTAGGCCCCAAGCAGGACGAGGAGAGCGACGTTCGCCACGCCGAGCTGTCCGAGTGCCAAAAGTGCCGCGACGTAGATGATGCTGTATTTGACGAGTAGCGCGAGCAGTCCGATTTCGGGGAGTTTCACGCCACGCAGGCGCTCGGAGACGAGCACTTCAGCCTTGTCGGCGACGATCAGCCCGAAGACGACCACCAGCGCGGCGACGAACAGTTGTGGCAGGAAGTTGATGAACTGCCGGAGATACACCCGCACGTCGAGCACGGCGGCGACGGTGAGCGCGAGCACGACGAAGACCAACACGACAAAGAGTGCGAACAGCCCCGCAAGCACCGATACCGTCGAAGTGCCGAGTCGGCCAACGGCGCGCTCGAAGGCGGTCCCCTCGACGGCCTCGCCGACGCCGGCGGCCGTGAGCGTCCGCTGGCTCACCCGCCCGACGAGATAGCCTACCAGCACGCCGACGACCAACACGACCGTCACCAACACGAGGTCGAATCGGCCGCTCAGTAGGTCCCCAATGAACGTTCCGAGGGTGGCCATCAGTATTCCTCCGGGTCGAGTTCGAGGATCAACTCGCCGCCCTTGAACGCCCGCACCAGCCGGTCACTCTCACTCAGCACGACCGCGGTCGCGTTCGTATCGCGCGTGACCGATGCCGCGGCCATGTGGCGCGTGCCGAGACCCTTCGGGATGTCGACGCCCTCGGCGTTCGGTTCGAGGTAGCGATAGGCCGAGACGATTTTGCCCGAGTCACTGATGACGAAGGCTCCATCCAGTCTGGAAAACTCCTTCAACATGACGTTCACGATGGGGTCGCCGACGTGGACGTGCGATTTCTCGAAGGGATTGTACGAGAGCGGGCGGGATTTGTTCATCACCTTGCCAGCGTCGCCGACGACGAACAGCGCGCCGACGGGTTTGCCCTTCTGGCCCTTCTGGCCGAGTTCGACCGCCACGTCGACGACCGCGTTGATGACCTCCGGGTCGGCTCTGGAGTTCGTGAAGAGGTCGTAGACTCCCGAGTGGGTGAGGTCGCCCACCCGCACCCGGCAGACGCCGTCGATGGCGTCGTCGAACAGTTTCAGCGCGCAGGCCACCTCGTCACCCTCGGCGGCGAACCCCTCCTCGGCCGCGCCCTCGACGCCGAAACGGATGCGCTCTTTGGCGTCGACGAACTCCAGGGGGAGTTCGACGAACCGCTCGGCACCGACGCCGTTGTCGGGTGCACAGACGACCACCGAGATAGCATCGAGGTCCCGGCAGCGTTCGTAGTAGGCCTCGCTCGGCGAGAACAACAGTATCGTTTCGACCCCCTCGACGAGTTCGTCGAGCAGGTCGCGTACGTTCGCCATCGTACCCGATAGCGCCCGCCCGGGCCGCAAAAAGGTTGTGACACCCGCGTCTCACGGTCCGCACGGACGTGTTGCGGTGGCGACTCGTTTTCACCATCGTCCATAGGCTTTTGAGCGCCGCGGGTAAGGCGTGGGTATGCAACGACGCCGCGTGCTCGCCGGTGTGGGCACGGTATGTATGGGGATGGCTGGCTGTCTCGGCGCTGGCGAGGGCAAGTACGCACGGCGCATCGCTATCAACGGAACCCCGAACAGCTCGGCGGAGCGGACCGACACGCCGACGAGTCAAGGTCTCGTCCTGCTCACCCACGAGTTCTATCGTCGTGGCTCGGGCGGCGTCCGTGGCCGCACTGCGAACCGCGGCGACGTGACCTTCGATTTCATCGCGGCATACGTCCGGTTTTTCGACCGCTCGGGCACCGACATCGGCCACGCCTCCGACAGCCAGAGCGACTTCGAGGTCGGCGAAACATGGGAATTCAACGCACAGGCACTCAACACCGACGCTGCGGACGTCGCGCGCTACCAGCTCGTCCTCATCGACCAGCGCTCCTCGGAGGTCGACCCGTTCGCCGGCACGACCTGAGTGATATAAGTGGCCGCGATGACCCCGCCGAAGACTTTTGGCTCGATAGCCGAGTCATCGGGTATGGCTGTCCGTTCGCGCCTCGCCGCGCTCGGTTCACGCCTCTCGCCGAGCATCGACATGACTGCGGTCGAGGGCGTCGTCATCGGTGGGCTGTTCGGCGCGCTGCAAGCCGGCCTCATCATGAGTCTCTACCGGACCGAGATGGTCTACGAGGTCGGCGGCATCGTCGGACTCTACTCGCTCAACGGCGGCTGGTACGTCCTGTTGGCGCTCGGCGTTCTGTTCGGGATTCCGTTCGTCGCGTTCGTCTCCGGCTCGATAAACTCCTTTGCCAACACGGTCATCATGCTCTCGTCTCGGAGTTCGGCGCTTCAGAAGCTGCTCGTCCCGCTGCTCCAGCGCTCGGCGCTCGGCGTGACCTGTGCCGGCGTGGGTCAGCTCTATGGGGTCGCCGTCGGCGTGCTCTTTCAGCTCATCGCCATGCCGGTCTGGCTCCGGTTCGTCATGGGGTTGTCGGTGCCGGTGCCGTATCTCACAGTTGGGGGCATCGTCGGCGTTGTGGCATGGGCGCTCTATGGTGGGGCGATGGGGCTGGTCTACGGGCTGATTCTCGAAAACTCGACGGGATAACTCAGGCGAGACGGTTCCGAACCCATCTGAGCGCGCTGCCGATCACGCCGCCGACGGCTCCGTCGAATCCCACGAGTGCCGGGAGAATTACAACTGTGGCGACGAGCACGAGCAGCGGCTGCCGGGAGAACACCGCCGAGATGGCCGGCGTGAACTGTCCGATTATCGTCGGCGTCTCGATGAAGACGAACCCGAGGATCAGCCCCTGTCCGACGCCCAAGCCGGCGAGGATAACGCCTCCGATGACCGCCGCGACGACGCCGTGGACGGTCCCGCGCACTAGCCCGCCGGCGGCGTAGGCCGCGATGAACCCGCCGACGACGCCGCCGGTGATGAACCCGAAAAACGGGATGATGGGCACGACCAGCGAGAGCAACCCCACAAGCGAGGTGGCGGCGATGCCGGCATAGAGTGCGTTCTTGTCAATGGTGCCCGCAAGCGCCTCGATGCGCTCGGTGACGGTGGTCCGTGCTGCCCCCACGCGCCCGCTCACCCGCGTCCGAATGCTCATGCCGACTCCTACGACTCCCGAAGCATAACCGTCGTGACGGCGTGAAACGGCTTTTTAAACCCGTTTCGAACCGAGAATCGGGTCCTACTCGTACGTAGAGAGGTCGAAATGCCGCCCACCGCGAACCCAGTCGAATCCGATGAACGCGAGCGATGCACCGCCGACCACGGCACAGATGGCGAGGAAAATCCCGGCGTCTTCGTAGGCCGAAGTCCCGTTCGCTATCGGAAGCAGATACGTGGCGGCGAATCCAACTCCCATGATGAGGTTCGCAAGACCGACGAACCGATACCAGCCGAGGTTGCCGAGGTTTTCGCTGATTCCGCCGAGTACGAACAGTAGGCCAGCGAAGAGGAATGCGACGTTCGTAACAACGGCCATCGGTTCTTCGAAGATGGGTGAATTGAGAGTGATGAGAAGCCAAAGGTTGGCGGCGATGAGGTAAACGCCGAGCACCAGAAACCATCGCCGTTTCATACACATGATTCGAGTCACGATTACAAGAAGTTTGGAGGGTGTCATAGAATCGATCTCACACCGTGATCACGGTGCTTCCAGGATTGTC
>CAZJHA010000173.1:0-4954 GCA_964545755.1 uncultured Halobacteriales archaeon
GACGCGCGCGCAAACGGCGGGAGGTCGCCGTGGGCGCGGACGTACTCCCGGAGGAATTTTCGAGTGGTCGGGTCGCTCGGATAGCCGCTGCCAAGCGCGCCGTGCTCGGCAGCCAACTCGACGGTGTGGTCGTCTCGGGTGACCTTCGCCACGATGCTTGCCGCGCCGACGACCTCGTACTCTTCGTCGGCCCCGTGTTCGGCCGCGATGTCCACCTCGGCGGCGGTTTCCGATTCGACGCGCCGGCCGAACCGCGCCGCGTCGGTGTCGCAGGCGTCCACGACGCCCGAGCGACCATCGAGTACCACGGAGTCGATGGCGTCGGCCATCGCCGCGACCGTGAGTTCGTTCAGGCTCCCGTCGTCGATTTCCGTGGGTGTGACGTCCACGACGCCGACCGAAACCCGCTCGTCGGCGCGCAATTCGGCGGCCAGCGCCTCGCGGCGGGCGGACGAGAGCCGTTTCGAGTCGTCGATGCCCGCGGGTAGCGCAGCGGCGTCGGCGCTGACACACGCGACGAACAGCGACCCGAATACTGGGCCGCGCCCCGCCTCATCGACGCCGAACATACCGACGACTCACACGGCGGACGGAAAGCGGTTCGCAAAAACGAGGGAACTCAGTCGGCCGCACCGGGTGCGAACGGCTCCGGTACCTTGTCGGATTCGGTTGCCTCCTCTTCGAGCGCCCACTCCAGGAGGTCCTCGTGCTCGCTGTCCTCGTACAGCCGCGTGTACTCGGTTCTGCGGTGGTGGCACATCGATTGGTACCTCCACGATACCACACAACATGGAAGCACTTAATCGCTCGGCTCGATGAGGTACTCGGGGTCGGCGAAGTCCTCGTCTTCGCCCGCCACCGCGAGCACGTCGAGCGCCGTCACCTCGCAGTCGATACCCAATAGGCCCGCGAGGCTCGGCTCCGTTCGCCCCTCGTCACCGCTCATCAGCTCCTTGACGTAGAGACCGCCGGCTCCGCGGAGTTCCACGGTGGCGTGGCGTTCGTCGTCGATTTCTCCCTCGATGTCGTAGACATCGCGCTCGCGGGTCCGGCTCGCCCGCCGGTGGTCGACCCGGTTTGGCGTGTGCTGTTCGATGCGTGCGCCGTCGAGGTCGGCGAGTGCGTCGACGAACGCCGTTTCATCCACCGGTTCGGCGAACGCCACAGTCATGGAATAGGTCTTGTGCGCGTCGAGTTCCTTCACGCGCTCGACCATCCCGTGGGTCGCGCGCTCCAGCCCCTCGACTTCAACTGTGCCGTCGGCGAACTCGTCGATGTCGGCTTCGAGTGCGTCGGTATCGACCGCACGCCGCTGTGGGTGTTTGACCTCGATGACGAACGGTCGGCCGGTGCCTATCATTCTGGCATCGACGTCTTCCCTCCCTGCGCCGTGAAAGACGGCCTCGGAGCCGTCCATCGCCTCCTCGACGACTGGCGCGGTGAGTTCCTCGACGCTCTCGTCGTAGAGATAGCCGCTGCCGCCGCAGTGCTCGCAGGGTTTCTCGCCGCCGTCGGCAGCCAGTTGCGTGCCACCCCCGCCACACTCCCGGCAGGGCCACTCGGTCTGTGGAATCCCGCGTTCGAGCTTCCGATACCGACCGTAGACGAACGCCGGATTCACTTGGACATCGACGTCACCGCGTTCGAGATTGAGAAGCGCGAGGACGTCCGGGCGCTCGAAATCCACGTCCGTCCCCGTTCGCTCGCCGACGCGCTTGCCGACTTCGCGGTTCAGTGCGGATTTGAACGACTCGCCGGCATCGATGGGCAGGTCACTGTCCTCGCGCAGCAGGCGGTCGTTCTCCTCGATGAGCGGCGGGACGCGTGTGCCGACCTGATAGGTGGCGAACTCGATACCGGCAAGCGATTCGACCGCTCGCTCGGCCCATGCGTCGAAGCGGTCGCACTCGCCCTCACAGACCCAGCACGAGTCGGATTCCGCGAACGGTTCATCCACGTCGAGTGCAACGGTGGTTCGGAGTGCGCGACCACGTGCATCGTTCGTGAGACCGAAACTCCGGTCGGCGAAGACGCGCCCGAGACAGGAATCACAGACGGGACCGTTGTCGAGGACGGCCCGCGCGTCGTCGAGGATGGACATGGGACCGAAACGTGCGCGGGACACTCACGTGTTGTGATTCGCGGGTCCGTAAACCACCCTGTATAGCCGCGGGAATAGCTATGCAGGACCACATTCTCCGTGAACGCAGAATGCAAGAAGAACACACCGACCGCGTGAGCGAGGACATCGTCGAAAACCATCGCACCACGGCCGACGACGCCATCACCGAGGACGAATACGGCCACCTCATCGACGGCGAGTGGGTCGGGTCGGAAAGCGGCGAAACGATGACCGCGACCGACGCCACCACGGGCGAAGAGCTGGCACGCTTCCAGCGCGGGACGCCCGCCGATGTCGACCGGGCGGTGGCGAGCGCGCGCGAGGCCTTCGAGGGAAGTTGGAGCCAGAAATCGCCACGCCAGCGGTCGGACCTCCTGTTGGAGGTGGCCGACGAACTCGAAGACGAGAAGCTCCGCATCGCCCGCATCGATAGTCTGGAGATGGGCAAGGCCAACCAGCACTCGGCGTTCGTCGATGCGACCATCATGGTCGAGCAGTTCCGATTCTTTGCGAGTCTGGCCCGCACCGAATCGGAGGGGCGACTCCCGCCGATGGGGTCGGAGAAACTCGCCTACACCAAGGCCGAGCCACACGGCGTCGTGGGGCAAATCAGCGCGTGGAACTTCCCCGCGATGTTCGTCGGCTGGAAGATGGCCCCCGCCCTCGCCGCCGGCAACTCAGTGGTGTTCAAACCCTCCTCGCGCGCGGCGCTCTCGACGCTCGAAATCGCCAAAGTGGTGGATGGGGTGCTTCCCTCGGGTACCGTGAACGTCGTCACCGGTTCCGGGAGCGAGGTCGGCGACGCGATCACTTCCCACCACGATATCGACAAGCTCTCGCTCACCGGCTCGACACGGGCCGGCGAGTACGTCATGAAAAACGCCGCCGAGACCATCACCCCTGTGTCGCTCGAACTCGGTGGCAAGAGTCCGAACATCATCTATCCCGACGCCGACCTCAAAAAAGCGGTCGAGGGCGCGGTCATCAGCATCTGGTTCAATCAGGGCGAGCAATGCACCGCCGGCTCACGGATGTTCCTCCACGAGGACGTCTACGAGGAGTTCATGGAACTGTTCGAGGAGCGCACTGCGGGCCTCACCGTCGGCGACCCCCTCGAAGGCCGGACGGACATGGGACCGCTCGTGGACGGAGACCACCGCGAGGAAGTCCTTTCGTACGTCGAGACCGCGAAAGCCGAGGGCGCGACGATACGCTACGGCGGCAGTACGCCCGACGACCCCGACCTCGACGGGGCACCCTTTGTCGAACCGACCATCATCGAGGACGTCGAAAACGACAATACTGTGGCCTGCGAGGAGGTCTTCGGACCGGTGCTGTCGGTACTCGAATGGAGCGACGAAGACGAGATGCTCGCACAGGCCAACGACACCCAGTACGGGCTGGCCTCGGCGGTCTGGACCGAGGACCTCGAAACCGCCCACACCGTGGCCGACGAACTCGAAGCCGGCACCGTCTGGGTCAACACCTACAACGACCTCTTCGAGCCCGTTCCCCACGGCGGCTACAAGCAGTCGGGACTGGGTCGCGAACTCGCAGAAGAGACCTACGAGGAGTACACCCAGACGAAATCGGTGATGATAAACTTCGGCGGATTGCCGCGGATGGGCTGACTACGAGACGACGGTGCGGGCCAGCCGCCGACAAAGCGCCACACTGTCGTAGCCCGAGAGCCGTTCGAGTGCGAGCACCAGCGCAGTATAGGCGGCGACGCCGACGGCCACGAGGAGAACGAACTCGACGACGCCCGTGGCGATGCCCGCGCGGTGGACGGCGACCACGGCCAGCCCCATGAGGGTGCTGGCGAGAGCGGGGTAGGCGATGAGTGCGAGCAGGCGCGCGTAGGAGCCATCGACCGCCCGCGTCGCCAGATACGTCGCAACCGGCTCCGAGAAGACCAGCGAGTTGCCGACGATGACGAGTCCCGTGCCGACAGCGCCGTACCGCCTCGTGGCGGGGAAGATGAACACCGCGATAATCGCCAACTTTCCGAACTGAATCTTCGTCGGGATATCGGGCTTGCCGATGGCCTGAAAGAGCGGGCCGGTGGTCGCTCCCAGCGAGCGCAGCAGTCCCCACGCCGCGAGCAACTGAATCAGCGGGACCATCCCGGCCCACTGCTCGGTGAGGAAGGTCTCGACGAAGGTGGGAGCGACGGCGGCGATGCCGACCGCGACCGGAAAGGAGACAAAGGTGGTGAGCTGCACGGTTTTGAAGAAGCCGTCCCTGAGTTGGCGGTCGTCGCTCTGCATCTTCGCATACGTGGGAAAGACGACGCTCGAAATCGTCTGGGTGACTTCGGTCGCGGGCGCGTTCGAGACGCGGTAGGCGAGTTGGTAGAGACCCACGACCGCCGTCCCGAGATACCAGCCGACGAAGGCGTCGTCACCCTCCATGATGAGAAACAATACGACGCCGGAGGCGAAGATCCACTTGCCGTAGCCGAACAGTTCGCGGGCGTGGTCGATGTCGAAGCGGGGCCACGGTCGGTAGTCGACGACGAGATACGAGACGACCAGCCGCGCGACATCGCTGGCGACCAGCCCGAGGACGAGCGCCCAGACGGAACGAGTGGCGAGCGCGACGACGACCGCGACCGCGACGTAGAAAGCTGTTCCCGAGAGGGTATAGACGAACTGCTTGTCGAATCGGAGGTCCTTTTTGAGATACAACAGACCAGGATTCTGCAGGCCCGAGAGAAGCGGCGAGAGCGCAAGTACTCTGAGGACGGGCGTGAGTTGTGGCTCGTCGAAGACGGGCGGCGATGCGACGACCGGGGCGCTGGCAAACAGCACGCTGGCCACGACCAGCCCG
>CAZJHA010000174.1:0-4874 GCA_964545755.1 uncultured Halobacteriales archaeon
GAGAGCGCTCGGCTCATAACCGAGTGGTCGTTGGTTCGAATCCGACAGGGCCCATGATTCCCCGGCGAGCGATAGCGAGCCGTGAAATCGATGATGGCCGAGGATTCGAAGCAGAGAGTGGTGGGGACGAAACGACCGTGGTTCGAATCCGACAGGCCCCATTCTCCGATGTTCCCGTTACAACTCGCGACTCGGTGACAGCGTGAACGATTCGAGCGCCCCGTGTCGTGTTCGTGCGAAAAACGTCGCGTGGTTCAGTTCCGACGTGTCGCGAGCAGCGCGACAGCGAGCAGCGCGACGACCGCGACCGCGAGACCGAAGCCGGGACCGGACGAGCTGCTGCCGTCGCCGCTCGCGTTCGTACCGCCGCTTTCGTTCCCGCTCGCTCCGGCTTCGGTTCCGCCGGCATCGCCGGCTTCCGTGTCTTCACCACCGGCGTTGGTGGCGGCGTCACCGGTCGGGGTGTCGGTCGCTGCGCCGGCGTTCCCCGAGTTCTCGACGGTGACCTGTGCGATGTCGACGATACGGCGGTCACCCTGCGTGAGCGGCGGGTCCTGCTGGCCATTGGAGGCGACGAAATCGAACTGGTCGTTGCCGTTGCTGTCGGTGTGGACGACTGCCGTCAGCGATTTCGAGTCGTTGATCGGCTGGTCGAGCTGGATGCGGATGTTGTCCGACGTGCCGGCACTGAGTGGGTACGAGGCACCGATGACCTGGTTCGTTTCGTTGCCCGAGCGGGTGCTGTCGTAGATGGCGACGAACCCGCTTTCGGGGAGCGTCGCGGATTCGATGAAGACGCTCGTGCCGCTGCTGTTCTGGTCGTCGAAGGTGATGGCCGGGCCATCGGACCCGGCGGCTGTACCGGCGGTCCCGCCCGTTTCCGTGCCGGCATCGGTCGTGCCGGTCGGCGACTGCTGTGCGTGGAGGGAATCGGTGGCGGCGAGCGCGCCGCCCGTGCCGGCACCCACGACCAGCAGAGCCGTGACGAGGGCGACGGCGACTGAATTCAGTTGCATGCTGGGTCGGCATACAAATCCATCCATCATAAATGTAGAGATATTCGCTCGCCCGACCCGCGCGTTTATTCGTTCGGCGACGTAGGAGACGTATGAGCGACCTCAGCCTCGATTCGGCCCAACTCGACCGCTACTCGCGTCATATCATCATGGATGGGGTCGGTCCCGCGGGCCAGCGGTCGCTGCTCGATGCGGCCGTACTCGTCGTCGGTGCAGGTGGACTCGGCGCGCCGGCCATCCAGTATCTCGCGGCCGCGGGCGTCGGCCGACTGGGCATCATCGACGACGACGTGGTCGAGCGCAGCAACCTCCAGCGACAGGTCGTCCACGGCGACGGCGACGTCGGCGCGAAGAAGGTCGATAGCGCCGCAGACTTCGTCGCCCACCTGAATCCCGACGTGACCGTCGAGACCTACGACTACCGATTGAATCCCGAAAACGCCCCAATGCTCGTTTCCGAGTACGACTTCGTCGTCGATGGCTCCGACAACTTCCGCACGCGATACCTCGTGAACGACGCCTGCACGCTCGCCGGAATCCCCTTCTCGCACGGGGCCATCTACCGCTTCGAGGGGCAGGTGACGACCTTCGCCGAGGGGTCGCCGTGCTATCGCTGTCTGTTCCCCGAAGCACCGCCCGAGGGAACGGTGCCGGACTGTGCGACGACGGGCGTACTCGGCGTCCTCCCCGGAGTCGTTGGCTCGATACAGGCGACCGAGACGGTCAAACATCTCATGGATGTCGGCGAGAGCCTCGACGGACGCCTGCTCTCATACGACGCGCTGGCGATGAGCTTCGAGGAACTCCCCATCAGGCCGAACCCCGACTGCCCCGTCTGTGGCGCAGCGGACATCGACTCGGTGGCCGAGGTCGACTACGCCGGTTCCTGTACGGTCGCCGACTAGGATTCGACCGGTAGCGCCGACAGCGGACGCACGGCATCGGTCGGCGGGTCCTCGAAGGTGTCGGGATGAATGACCCCAGCGAGGTGTTCGAGCGAGTCGACCAGCCGGGTCCCGGGTCGATTGACGTACTGGTGGCCGTCGATGGCATAGGTACGGCCCTCCTGTACTGCGGTCAACTCGTCCCAACCCGGTCGTTCAGTCAGGTCGGCGAGGTTCTCGGTGGTCTGGTCGAGGTCGAACCCGCAGGGCGCGACGACCAGCACCTCGGGGTCGTACTCCCGAATCGCGCGCCACTCGACCGGCTGCGAAGCGCCACCGGGGTCGGTCATTTCGTAGGTGCCGCCGGCCATCTCGACCATCTCGGGTATCCAGTGGCCGGCGACCATCACGGGATCCGTCCAGTCGAGCACTGCTACGCGCGGGCGGTCGGTCGTCAGCCGGGCCGTGTGCTCGATTTCTCGTGTTCGCTCGCGGAGGTCGGCGACGAGTTCGCTTGCTCGGTTTTCGGTGCCCGTCGCCGTGCCGATACGACGGATGTCCTCGAAGACGTTCTCGATACTGTGGGGGTCGGTCGTGAGCACCTCACAATCGAGTTCCAGTTGTTCGACGGCCTCGCGAACGGCCACCACATCGACCGCACAGACCTCACAGATGCCCTGCGAGACCACGAGTTCGGGGTCGAGGCGTGCGAGGGTGTCGAGGTCGATGTCGTAGACGCCACCAGATTCCTCGGCGGCAAGCACCTGCTGGTCGATTTCCGCGCTTGAGGCCTCGGCGTCGACCCGCGAACGGTTGACGGCAGGTTTGTCGGCCATTCTCGGGGGATGGTCACACTCGTGGGAGACACCGACCGGCTCGATGCCGAGTGCCGCGACGATTTCTGTCGCCGAAGGCAGCAGCGAAACGACGCGCATACGCCCGAGAGGACGGCCACGACCATAGCCCTTCGTGAACGGTTTCACCGCGCGGAGCCAGTATCGAGTATGGAATCGACGACGAGCGGGACCTTCCGCGTGCTCGCCAGTCCGCGTGACTCCGCGGAGCTACTGCTGCTCGATACCGACATGCAGGACCCAACGTACGTCACGACCGCGGGCTACGAGGGCGACCTCGGACGGGCAGTCGAGGGGCTGGAGCCGGGAAACCGCATCACCGCCACGCTCTCGTGGACGAACGAGACGCCCCGTTTCGCCGACATCGAGGTCGAGACCCGCACCACAGTCGCGTTCGCCGACGACGCGACCGGTATCTTCGAAGTCGCCCGCGAGACGTGGCAGGAGGCCCAACGCGAGGGAAACGCGATGAATTCGCGGACGACGCGAAACACCGACGGCGAACCCAATGGGGTCGTCTATACGTTCGCCAAGCAGCCGGGCCAACGCGACCTCTACGAGGAGTTCACGGACGGCATCACGCCGCTGGAACCGCTCATAGACCGACTGGCCGCGAGTGCCGAGCCGCCGTTCGCGGTGTTCGTCCTCCGGCCACGTGAGGAGCCGTTCGTTCTCGTGGTCCTGGCGGCCGACCGGGACGGCCAGTTCGCCGCAACGATGCGTGAGACCTACGAGGGCCTCTGACGGACCGTTTATACACCGGGGTGCACAAAAGCGGGCAGAATGCTCGACGAGGCAGACCGCAAGGACCTGGAGAACGTTCGGCTGCGACTGCGCGTGCTGAGCGGCATGCACAAACTCGATGCCATCGAGAACGCCGATGACATGAGCGAGCGCGACGCGGGCGAAGCCGAGGGGAAAAGCGTCGCCTACGGGAAGGCCGCAGACCACGTCGCAGCGCTGCTTGAGGACGACTACACACAGGAAAGCGTCACCGACCTCGTCGCCGACCTCCCCGAGGAGTGGAGCATGAACCTGCTGCGGTATGCGGCCTACAGCGACCGCACCGACGATTAATCCGAGCTGACGGCGACTTCGCCCTCGGGAGACTCGGTCTCGTCGGCGCTGACCTCCTCGCGGGCCTCGCGTTCCTCTTCCTCCTTCTTGTTCTTGATTTTCTTCATCCGGAAGATCTCCTCACGCTCCTGTTCTTCGAGTTTCTGCTCGATGTACTCCCGTGACTCCTTGAGTTCGGGCAGGAGCTTGAATTCGAGGGCGTTGACCCGCCGCTTGGTGGTCTCGATTTCGTTGAGCATCTTCTTCATCGCGGTCTCGACCTCCGCGGCGAGGATGATCGACTCGATGAGGTCCTCGTAGGCGTCGGCGGCCTCGTCGATGTGGGCGCTCGTCCCCAGAATGCCGTAGCCACGCTCGTCGAGACCCTTCTTCACCTTCGAGGACTCGATTTGGGGCACGACGACACCCATGATGTTCTTCGACTGGATGGTGATTTCGGGATGTTCCTTGAGCGCCGCCGCAGCGCCACGGACCGCGAGGTCGCCCTCCATCGCCCGCGCCATGTCGATGGTCTGCTGGGCCTGCTCGTAGTCCTCGCCAAGCCCCGAACGCACGTCTTGAGCCTGGTCGAGGATGTCCATGAACTCCATGATGAGCCCGTCACGTTTCTGCTCCAAGGTGTCGTGACCGCGCTCGGAGAGGTCGATGCGGTCCTCGATGGCCATCAGCTCCTTGCGCGTGGGTTTGACGTCGTTTGCCATTGAATGTGTTACTCGACCGAGGTCCTTAAGCTTCGGCCTCGGACTCGACCGCGCTCTCGCCCTCGTCGTTCGTCGATTCCTCGCTCGCGTCGGTCTCCTCTGCGTCCTCGCGGTAGTACTTCTCGATGAGGTCCTCGTCGATGCGGTTGAGCGACTCCTTCGGGAGCGTCGAGAGCAACTCCCAGCCGATGTCGAGGGTCTCCTCGACGTCGCGGTCGGTCTCGTAGCCCTGATCGACGAACTCGTTTTCGAAGCGGTCGGCCAGATCGAGATACCGGTTGTCCTGTTCGGAGAGCGCCTCGCGGCCGACGATGTTCACGAGGTCGCGCAGGTCCTCACCCT
>CAZJHA010000175.1:0-4860 GCA_964545755.1 uncultured Halobacteriales archaeon
CGTCGAACGCGCGGTCCATCAGCAGTTCGGCGTAGCCCTCGACGGCGGTCATCGCGGCGTTGAGTTCGCGGAACGACTGGCGGTCGAGTCGTCCGTCGCCGAGCGCGTCGACGCTTCGCTCCATCCGGGCTTCGAGGTGCTCGGACAGCCACGGGGCCGCGCCGAACTCGGCGGCGTGGGTCACCTCGTGGAACGCTATCCAGCGCCGAAACCGTTCTTCGGAGACGTCGAGTTCGGCAGCGACGCGGGCGATGTTCGGCTGGACGAAATACAGCGCGTGCGCCTCGTCGGGCGATTCGGCGAGCAGAAGTGGATCGTACTGCCCGAGGACGTTGTTGGCGAGGAAGGCGAGCGCGACGCTCATCGAGCCGGTGTTGAGCACGCGCGTGAGACCGGCCAGTCCCGGGCCGTTCGCGTCGAGCGTGCCCATCACGCGCTCGAAGGTCGCCACGTTGGCGTCTATCCAGTGGTGGCGGTTCTGTACCTCGATGGTGTCGGGCACGTCGAAGTCGACGCCGGCGACCTCACGGACGCGGGTTCGCGCGTCGCGGACGTCGCGGGCGTAGCCGGCGCGCGCCGTCTCGGAAAGCGACAGTTCGCCAGGGTCGACGGCGGCTTTCGCGGCCTCGGTGACGGCCGTCCAGTCGATGAGACCGTCGCCGGAGGCCGCCGTGATCGCACGAACGCTATCGGAGAGGGTCACACGAAGAAGTAGCGCCGACCGGCCAAAGCGCTTTGGCCTTACAGTTCCTCGAACTCGTCTTCGAACTCGTCGTCATCGCCGAGATAGCGCCGGGCGAGCAGCGTGAAGCCGACCAGCAACACCAGCACGAACAGCGCCTTGGTCTTGCTTCGGCCGCCGGACTCGTCGGGTTCGTCCTCGTCGGCGGTCTCGTCGGCGGCCTCGTCGATCTCGACGACAGCGCCGTGGTCCTCGTCGTCCTCGTCGCTCTCGCCGATCTGTACCGTGTTGCCGCCGTCGGCGCTCGCTTCCGAACCGCTCGATTCACCGAAGTCGGTCTCGCCGAAGGTCGACTGTTCGTCCTCGTCGCCGAGACCGAGCCGGTCGCGGACGATGCCGCCGACGTCCGAGCTGAGTTCCATGTCGCTCGTGAACTCGTTGTCTTCGGCGTGCAGGTGGAGTTCGAGCAGGGTCAGTTTGTCTGCCATACCGCCGGGTTCGCTTCGAGTCACCTTATTCGTTTGGGCTTCGAGTGCTGGTCCCGTTCGCGAGGTTCATCCCATCGGAACCACGACCAGCGAGCGTGAACGAACGCCAACGCGCGTTCCTTGACGACCTGCTCGAAACGCCGAGTCCTTCGGGATTCGAGACCCGCGGCCAGCGCGTCTGGACCGACCACGTGAGCGAGTTCGCCGACGCGGTGCGAACCGATTCGTACGGGAACGCCATCGCCGTCCACGAGGGAGCAGATGACGCCCCGAGCGTGGCGCTGACCGGCCACGCCGACGAGATCGGGTTCGTCGTGCGCGACATCGATGGCAATGGATTCGTCAGACTCGGCCGCATCGGCGGCGCGGACAAAACTGTGTCGCGCGGCCAGCACGTCACGATACACGCCGCCGACGGCCCGGTCAAGGGCGTCATCGGCCAGACGGCGATTCACCTCCGCGACGAGCACGAAACTGCGGATATCGACGAGCAGCACGTCGATATCGGTGTCGAAAGCGAGGAACGAGCGCGGGAGCTGATCGACATTGGCGACCCGATGACCGTCGAGGGCAGGGTTCGGGAACTCGACGGGAGTCGGCTCGCCGCTCGCGGGATGGACAACCGCATCGGCACGTGGGCCGCTGCCGAGGGGTTGCGCCGTGCCAGCGAGGCCGACGTCGATGCGACGATATACGCCGTGAGCACCGTCCAAGAGGAGGTCGGATTGCAGGGTGCGAAGATGGTCGGGTTCGACCTCGCGCCGGATGCGGCAGTCGTCGTCGACGTGACCCACGCGACCGACGACCCCCAAACGCCGAACAATCGCAGCACGGGTGTCGAACTCGGCGATGGGCCGGCGATCACTCGTGGCGGGACGAACCATCCCGTACTCGTGGAGTCGATGCGCGAGAGCGCCGCCGCGGCCGACGTTCCAATCCAGCTCCAGGCAACTGGGTCGCGGACGGGGACGGACGCCGACGCCATCTTCACCGAGCGCGGCGGGATTCCGGCGTTGAATCTGGGCCTGCCGAACCGCTACATGCACACGCCCGTCGAGGTCATCGATACGACCGACCTCGATGCGCTCGCCGAGCTTCTTGGGACTTTTGCGGCCGATATCGGCGTCGAGGAGACGTTCGCCGTCGACATCTGACCGGTCCGTCGGCCGGCACGCTTAAGGGTGAAAACCGGTGAGTGGCCCGTATGAGTGGACGCCCCCTCGACGTGCTCGAAGCGACCCTCGGCGATAGCGTCACCGTCCGGCTGAAGGACGGTGCGACCTACACGGGCGAGTTGGGTGGCTACGACCAGCATCTGAACGTCGTGCTCGACCCCGCGAACGGCGCGTCGGCGGTCGAGGACGAGGCGGCGGAGACGGTCGAGAGCACAACGATTATCCGCGGGGACAACGTCGTCTCGATAACACCATGACCGGGTCCGGAACGCCGAGCCAAGGAAAGAAGAACAAAACCGTCCACGTGAAATGCCGTCGCTGCGGTGAGGCCTCATACCACAAGACGAAGAAGGTCTGTGCGTCCTGCGGGTTCGGAAAGTCCGCCAAACGGCGCGACTACGAGTGGCAGGACAAAGCCGGCGAGTAGATGCACGAAAAGTGCGGCGTCGTCGGCGTCTCGCTCGCCGGCCGCGCCGCCGCGAGACCGCTTTACTACGCACTCTATGCCCTCCAGCACCGCGGCCAGGAGTCGGCGGGCATCATCACCCATGACGGCTTTCAACAACATTCCCACGTCGAGATGGGGCTGGTCGGCGATGCGTTCGACCCCGGAGACATCGCCGAACTCAACGGTGCCAATGGCATCGGCCACGTCCGGTATCCTACCTCCGGTAGCGTCGATGCGTCCTGTGCCCAACCCTTCTCGGTGTCGTTCAAGAGCGGCTCGCTGGGACTCTCCCACAACGGCAACCTCGTCAACGCGGGCGCGCTCCGGGACGAACTCGCCGGGCTGGGCCATGCCTTCACCTCCGACGGCGACACCGAGGTCATCGCCCACGACCTCGCACGCAACCTCCTCGATGCGGACCTCGTGACGGCTGTCGAGGAGACGATGGGCAAAGTACACGGCTCGTACTCGCTTGCGGTGATGCACGACGACCGCGTGCTGGGACTCAGAGACCCCGAGGGCAATCGACCCCTGTGTCTCGGCGAGCTTGAGGACGGCTACGTGCTCGCGAGCGAGAGCGCGGCGGTCGACGCGCTCGACGGGGAACTCATCAGGGACGTGCGGCCGGGCGAACTCGTCGTGCTCGAACCGGACGGTGCGGGCTACGAGAGCCACCAACTCACCGATCCCGACAACACCGCGCGCTGCTTCTTCGAACACGTCTACTTCGCCAGACCGGATTCGACCATCGACGGCAAACTGGTCTACGAAGCCCGCCGCGAACTCGGGCGCAAGCTCTGGGCCGAAAGCGGCATCGACAGCGACGTCGTGATGCCCGTGCCCGACTCCGGGCGAGCCTTCGCTTCCGGCTATGCGGAGGCCGCGAACGAATCAGGAGAGGGCGTCGAGTTCGCCGAGGGACTGATGAAAAACCGGTACGTGGGGCGGACCTTCATCATGCCGAGTCAGGACGAACGCGAGCGCGCCGTCCGACTCAAGCTGAACCCTATCACCTCCACCGTCGAGAACAAAACCGTGACGCTCATCGACGACTCCATCGTTCGGGGAACGACCTCGACCCAACTGGTCGAACTCCTCCACGACGTGGGTGCCGAGGAAGTCCACCTTCGAATCGGGTCACCGCCAATCGTCGCACCCTGCTACATGGGCATCGACATGGCGAGCCGCGAGGAACTCATCGCCGCCGGGAAGAGTATCGAAGAAGTTCGGGACGCGGTGGGAGCCGACAGCCTCGGCTACCTCTCGCCGGCATCGATTGCCGACGCGCTCGACACCGCTTCCGATGACCTCTGTATGGGTTGTGTGACCGGAAAATACCCCTACGATATCGACGGCGAGACGACCGACCGCGAAGTCAGCCGCCCCGTAGTAAGCGACTGAAACTCAGTACACCTCCTCAAGGAACTCCCGGATGGCCGCGGTCGCCGCCTCGGGATTCTCCGTATTCGAGCTGTGGCCGGCCTCGGGAATCAGTTCCTGACGGGCGTCCGGGAGTTCGTCGAGCATCGACTCCGTTCGCTCGGGTTCGAGCGAGATGTCCTCCTCGCCGTGGACCGAAAGCACAGGTATGTCGATACTCGACAGTTCGTCGGTGAAATCCGGACGGTCGAGCCACGAGTGCATCTCCTGATAGAACCCCTCGGTGGGGTAGGTCCGCCAGCGCTCGACCCAATGCTCGACGAGATCGGGGTTCTCTTCGAGGGTGGTCGCGCCGAACAGCTGGTTTTTGGCGACGTCGACCATGAAATCGGTGAATTCGCCGTCCTCGCGGGCTCGTTCGGCCATCTCGCGGTATTGTTCGCGCTCGGTGTCGGTGTGTGGCTCGGCGATGGCGTCGATGAGAACCACCCCTTCCAACTGGTCGGGATAGCGCTCGGCGAAGCGCAGCGCCATGAACCCGCCCATCGACATCCCCACGAGTACGAACGAGTCGATGTCGAGTGCGTCGGTGAGCGCGTCGGCGTCGTCGGCGAGGTCGTAGAGGTCGTAGTCGGTCGCGTACTGGTCGGTGCGCGCCCGGAGGTCGTAGGCCACCGTCCGGTACTC
>CAZJHA010000176.1:0-4807 GCA_964545755.1 uncultured Halobacteriales archaeon
TGGGAGAAGCGATTCCTCCCGGCCCGTGACTACGGGACGCTCATCGTCACGACGAGCCACGGCGTGATGAGCCACTACGAGGCCAGGGAAGAAGGTCTCGGCGGGCAGGTGCTCGCATACGTATATTGACAATGACAGAACAACGACTTACGATTCCGGAGGGAGCAAGCGCGGAGGTAGAGCGCTTCGACCTCACAGTCTCTGGCGAGAACGGCAGTGTCACGCGACGGCTCTGGTATCCGAACGTCTCGGTTACCGTCGAAGACGGCGAAGTCACCATCGAAAGCGACGCCGAGGACGCGAAGACGACTGCGACGGTACAGACGTTCGCCAGCCACGTCGAGAACGCCTTTCACGGCGTGAGCGAGGGCTGGACCTACGAGATGGACGTGTTCTACTCGCACTTCCCGATGCAGGTCCGTGCCGAGGACGACGAGGTAGTGATTCAGAACTTCCTCGGCGAGCAGGCCCCGCGTCGGACGCCGATTCGTGGCGACACGGCTGTGGAAGTCGACGACGAGCACATCACCCTCTCCGGGCCGAACAAGGAGGACGTCGGCCAGACCGCCGCGGACATCGAACAGCTCACCCGCGTCAGCGGGAAGGACGCCCGGGTGTTCCAAGACGGTGTGTACATCAGCGAGAAGCCAAAGCGGGAGGTGAGCGCCGGTGGCCAGTAGCGAACGCGAACTGACAGCGGTCGACGGCGTCGGCGAGGAGACCGCCGACGAGCTTCGCGATGCGGGCTTCGAGACGGTCGCGGACCTCCGGGAAGCCGACCAGGACGACTTGAGCGAGGTCGAGGGTATCGGTACCGCCCTCGCCGCACGCATCAAGGCCGACGTCGAGGAGATCGACGTCGACGACTCGGAGGCGAGCGAGGAGACGCCCGAGGAACTCACCGAGGTCAGCGGCGTCGGTGAGGAAAAGGCCGAGGCGCTGCGCGCGGCCGGTTTCGACACCGTGGCCGACCTCGAACGGGCCGATCAATCCAACCTCGCTGACGTCGAGGGCATCGGCAACGCCCTCGCCGCACGCATCAAGGCCGATGTCGGCGGTCTCGAAGTCGAAGAGGAGACCGAAACAGAAGTCGAAGAGGAGGCCCCCGAGGCGGAGCCGGAGGTCGAGACCGAACTTCAGCCACGCGGTCTCACCGAGAAGACGCCCGACCTCGACGACGAGGAGCGGCGGCTGCTCGGCGAGCGCCGGCGGCGGTCTCAGCCGAAGTTCAACCGGCAGGACCACCACAAGAAGAAACGCGTCGGCACCTCGTGGCGACGACCTCGCGGCCAGCTCTCGAAACAGCGCCGCGGCGTCAAGGGCAAGGGTGCGAAAGTCGGTGCTGGCTACCGAACCTCGACGGAGGTGCGCGGGCGGCATCCAAGTGGGTTCGAGGAAGTCCGTGTGGAGAATACCGACGACTTGGAGGGTGTCGATGGCGACCGGCAGGCAGTTCGCATCGGTTCGTCGGTCGGTGGTCGCAAGCGCGAACGCATCGAGGAGCAGGCCGAAGACCAGGGTGTCAGAGTGCTCAATCCGACCTACGTCGAAGTGGAGGTGAACGAGAATGAGTGACCTGAGCGCACAGCGACGGCTCGCAGCGGACGTGTTGGATGTCGGGGAGAACCGCGTCTGGTTCGACCCCGAAGAACAGGGTGAAATCGCCGAAGCCATCACCCGCGAGGACATCCGCGAGCTGGTCACGGAGGGAACGATAGACGAAAAAGACGCGAAATCGAACTCGCGTGGCCGTGCGCGCGAGCGCAACCGCCAGCGCGCCGCTGGTCACCGGAAGGGACCCGGCACGCGCAAGGGGACCGCCGGTGCGCGAGAAGACCGTAAGGACGCATGGGTGTCGCGGATTCGTGCCCAGCGTCGCCGGCTGAAGGAACTACGAGAAGACGACACGCTGAACCGGACGCAGTACCGCACGCTGTACGACAAGGCGGGCGGCGGCGAGTTCGAGAGCGTCGACAGGCTCGAAAGCTTCGCCGAAAACGAATTCGACATCGAACTGGAGGACGAATAATGGCAACAGGACCACGATACAACGTACCGATGCGCCGCCGGCGCGAGGTCCGGACGGACTACCATCAGCGGTTGCGCCTGCTGAAATCAGGCAAACCCCGACTGGTCGCTCGCAAGAGCAACCGCCACGTCAGGGCGCAGCTGGTGACCCCGAGTCCCGACGGCGACGAAACGCACGCGAGCGCGAGTTCGGCCGACCTCGCCGAGTACGGCTGGGAGGCACCCACGGGGAACCTTCCCAGCGCGTACCTCACGGGGCTTTTAGCCGGATTGCGCGCGCGAGACACCGAGATCGACGAGGCCGTCCTCGACATCGGTCTCAACACCGCAACACCGGGCAGCAAGCTCTTTGCGGTACAGGAGGGCGCTATCGACGCCGGAGTCGACGTGCCGCACAACGACGCGGTGTTCGCCGACTGGGAGCGCACCAGCGGCGAGCACATCGCCGAGTACGCCGACAGTCGGGACGAGCCGCTGTATTCGGACGATTTCGACGCGACCGAACTACCGGCGCACTTCGAGGAGGTACGACAGACCATCATGGACGAATTCGACCACGAACTGGGAGGTAGCGATGAGTAATCGAGGCTGGGAGCCGCGCACGCGACTCGGCAGGCAGGTCGCCGAGGAAGAGATCACCACGATGGACGAGGCGCTGAACTCGGGCCTCCCGCTCAAAGAGCCCGAAATCACCGACCAGCTGCTCTCCATCGAGGACGAAGTGTTGGATATCAACATGGTCCAGCGGATGACCGACTCCGGGCGGCGCGTCAAGTTCCGATGTGTGGTCGCCATCGGCAATCGAGATGGTTACGTCGGCTACGCCGAGGGCCGCGACGACCAGGTGGGGTCGGCCATCCAGAAAGCCATCGAGATCGCGAAGCTCAACATGGTTCGCGTCTCCCGGGGCTGTGGCTCGTGGGAGTGTGGCTGCGGCCGCCCGCACACGGTCGCGCTGCGAACTGACGGCAAGGCCGGCAGCGTCGAGGTGGAACTCCGGCCCGCCCCCAGAGGACTCGGCCTCGCGGCGGGGGCGACCGCCCGGTCGGTGCTCGAACTCGCCGGCATCGAGGACATCTGGACGCATTCGTCGGGCAAGACTCGTACGACTGTCAACTTCGCGAAGGCGACCTTCAACGCGCTCACGGCGACCAGCGAGGCACGGGTGCCAGAGCGCGCCATCGAGCAGCGGGAGGTGATCGAGTGATGCAAGCGCTCGTCCAGCTGCGCGGCGAAGTCGACATGGAGGGCGGCGTGCGCGATACCCTCTCGATGCTCAACGTCCACAGCACGAACCACTGCGCGCTCGTGCCCGAGACCGACACCTACGAAGGGATGATAACGAAGGTCAACGACTACGTGGCCTACGGCGAGCCGAGTTCCGGCGTGCTTGCGACGCTGCTACGGACGCGCGGCGAACCCGCCGAGGGCGACGGCGATATCGACGACGAGTGGGTGAGCGAGAACACCGACTACGAGGACGTGTCGGCGCTCGCGGAGGGCCTGCTCGCCGAGGAGACGACGCTGCGAGAGGCGGGACTGACGCCCGCACTCCGTCTGCATCCGCCGCGGGGCGGTCACGATGGGTTGAAACACCCCGTTCCGGAAGGTGGCGAACTCGGCAGGCACAGTACGGACGAAATCGACGCGCTGTTGACGGCGATGCGCTAACTGGACTACCACGAACACAAACGATGACAAGCAAAAAACGACGCCAGCGCGGTTCGCGCACCCACAGCGGCGGCTCGCACAAGAACCGCCGCGGGGCCGGCCATCGGGGCGGGCGCGGGCGCGCAGGACGCGACAGTCACGAATTCCACAACTACGGACCGCTCGGAAAACACGGGTTCAACCGCCCGGAAAAGGCAAAGGAGGAGGTTCTCACCGTCGAGGTGCGCGAACTCGACGAGGACGCGGCGCTGTATGCCGCGGAGGGTCTCGCCGAGGAAACGAGCGATGGCTACCGTCTCGACGCGCGCGATATCGTCGAGGACGGCCACGACGCCGATGCCGTGAAGGTACTCGGCGGTGGGCAGGTTCGTCAGAGTCTCGATGTGACCGCCGACGCGTTCTCGGCGAGCGCGCGCGAGCTTCTCTCCGAGGCGGGCGGCGAGGCCAGCCTGAGCGAACGCGGCCAGCAGCGGTTGGCCGAACGCGAAGACGAGGAGGAAGAAGCCGAAGAGGATACAAACGCGGAGTCGGGATAGACCGTCAATGGGCTGGAAGGAGACCGCAGAACCCGTTCTGACGCGGATGCCCTCGGTGCGACAGCCCGAGGGTCACATCCCGTTCAGACGCAAGCTCGGCTGGACGCTCGGCGTGCTCGTGCTGTATTTCTTCCTGACGAACGTCTATCTCTACGGGCTGCCGTCGCCGAACGCCGGAACCGACCTCTTCGGGCAGTTTCGGACGATTCTCGCCGGCGGGCGGGGGACGGTCCTCCAGCTCGGCATCGGACCAATCGTGACCGCAAGTATCGTCCTCCAACTGCTCGGTGGGGCGAATCTCTTGGGGTTGGATACGAACGATCCACGTGACCAAGTGCTCTATCAGGGCCTCCAGAAGTTTTTGGTACTGGTGATGATCTGTCTCACGGGGCTGCCGATGGTCTTCGCGGGCAGCTACCTGCCGGCGAGCCAGCAGGTCGCTTCGTCGCTCGGCATCGGCATCATGGGTGTGAAGTGGCTGCTGTTCGCCCAGATATTCGTCGGCGGCGTGCTCGTGCTGTTCATGGACGAGGTCATCTCGAAGTGGGGCGTCGGCTCCGGTATCGGCCTGT
>CAZJHA010000177.1:0-4806 GCA_964545755.1 uncultured Halobacteriales archaeon
TCGAGTAGCCGACTCAAAGCACCGCCGAGAGCACGAGACCGAACGAAAGCAGAGACACCAACAGAACGAGCACGTTTCGCTTCACCGCCCGCGGTTTCGTCCCCGGAAGACACAGCACCAGCCACCGAGCACACCACACCGTTTTTCTGCGGACCATGATGTCGGACAGTCGTTGGGACGGTTGGGACGCCTTCGACGGATGGATGCATAGCTATTCGCCGGAAGCGACGGGTTCAATCGCGGGTTAGACACGGATGTCCAACCGTTTCGAGCGGAATCGGATTCACCACGGCGTTCGAGACCCCATCAGCACTCACCCTCGATGCGGTGTCGTGGCACGTTCTCCTCGGGGTTCCGAGCGTACTCGCGCGCGACGGACGCGGCCGTGTCGAAGGCGAATTCGTCGAGCAGCGCTTCGAGTTTGTCCTGCAACCGTCGAATACCGTGCGCGCTGACGAAACGTTCGTGTGCCCCAACGTCCGCATCGTTCACCGCGCGAGCGACTGTCGGGTTGAACTCCCACGGATGGAAGTACACCGTCGCCGGCAACCCACGGGCGTTCAGGGTAGCGATGCCGCGAGCGAGAATCGACGACGGCAGCAGGCGTGCGTAGAACCCGCCGGCGACCGGCAGTCTGAGGCGGGGATGGAACACGGCGAGCGGCAGTTCGACGAGGTCGCCCCCTCGCTCTCGGGCCTCGAACGGCGCGTCCGACGCGGGGCGGTAGGGACCGACCGGCGCGCCGCTCACCCCGTACATCGGCGTCCGAACGGGGAAGACGCTCGAATCGTACCGGTAGCCCGCCGCCGCGAGCGTCCCGATTGCCCAGCCGGTTCGTCGCGTTACCGAGAAGTTCGGCGCGCGGAAGCCGACCGGTCTCGCCCCCGTCGCGTCGTGGATGGCCCGCGCGCTGCGAGCGAGTTCCTCGGCGAAGGTCTCCCTGTCGAGTTCGAACAACGGTCGATGAGTATGGCCGTGCGAGGCGACCTCGTGACCCGCATCGGCGATTTTC
Organism: uncultured Halobacteriales archaeon; assembly: GCA_964545755.1. GTDB lineage: Archaea > Halobacteriota > Halobacteria > Halobacteriales > Halococcaceae > Halococcus. The sequence goes on from CAZJHA010000177.1 coordinate 1,013, forward strand.
GCCACCAACGAGGGATACTCGCGGGCGAGTTCGCCGACGACGAAGAAGGTCGCCCGCACGTCGTAGGCGGCGAGCGTATCGAGGACGATGGCGACCGACCGCTCGATATGGGGTTCGGGGCCACACACGCCGTCCCGAAGCAACGTCGCCGAATACCAGTGTTCGACGTCAAAGGACAGAGCGTTCGTCGTGCTCATCGCACCGCCCTCTCACGTCCGGCGCTCTCGAAGTAGGTGCTGAGCGAGTGTAACACGATAGCGGTGAAACACGCGAAGATACCCAACAGCGTGAGGAAGACGGCCATGAGCGCCAGCCCGAACGGGAACGTGCCCGACTGAACGTAGTTGGTCGCCGCCCAGTAGCCAAAGCCCAATCCGCCGAAGGTGAGCGAAAAGCCCGGCACGGCGAGCGCCGTCAGCGGGCGCTCGCGCTCGATGGTCTTCAAGATATTTCGAACGAGCGCGACGCCGTGGGAGACCGGCGCGTGCGTGCTCGGGTTCTCGACGTCGTAGCTGACCTCGATGGGAACCTCCTCGATGGCGTAGTCGTAGTGATGGGCGTGATAGAGGATGTCGATGCTGGCACTCATCCAGTCGCCGATGGCCGGGTCGGCCGCCAGCGTCGCAATCGCCTCGTGGTCGTACGCCCGGAACCCGCTCTGGGTGTCGTTGACGCGCGAGGACGCGCGCACGACGCCCATGCTCAGATTGGTGAGTGCGTTGATCGTCTTGAGACCGACTCGACGGTAGAGCGGCACGTTCGACGCGATGCCGCCGACGAACCGGCTGCCGATGACGAGGTTGGCGGCAGTGTCCGTTTGAGCGTCGACCAGCCGTGGAACGTCGGCGGGGTCGTGCTGGCCGTCGCCGTCGAGGACGACGAGATGGGCGACATCGGCGCGTTGTGCGACCGCAAAGGCCGTCTTCAGGGCGGCCCCGTAGCCGCGATTGCGCCCGTGTTCGCTGACAAGCGCGCCGGCGGCCGCGGCGCTGTCGGCGGTGTCGTCGTCGCTGCCGTCGTCGACGACGAGTACGGCGTCGGCGTACTCGCGTGCTCGCTCGACGACGCCCCCGATGGTCGACGCTTCGTTGTACGCCGGAATCGCGACCAACACCTCACAGGCTGACTGAACCAGCGTCGATATCGGCTCGCCCTCGGCAGCCCGTTCGTGACCGACTGTCGTCCCGTTGTCCACGAGCGTGTCCACCGACTCGAACGCGTGCGCGGTGCGCGCGCCGTTGCTCTCGATGAGCGGTGCCGTCCGCTCGCCGGTCGTGCTGCCGTCGTTCCCGGTAGTCTCACTCATCCTCTCACCCACTACCCTCCTCGTCGCGGTCGTCAATACATATTAATCAGTTATCGAATCCGAACGAACGGTTGGGCCACAACCCGAGGTTCGAACGGTGAATTATTCCACATGCATCGTCGCTAATTGCCACGGATGACGCCCGAATCGATGCGCAGACGAACGAACAGGCCTCTCCCACCGCTGGCCGAGCGCGTCATCGACGAGATATCGTCGTGCGTCCGGGGTTCTCCGAACGAACCGCCCGACAAGGAAAAGCTCCGCGAAGCGTTCGCCGTCGACGACCTCGTGCTCGACTACTCGGTCCGGGTCTTCTCGATGCTGGTCTTCTCGCCACGGTAGATGGCCGCCCCGTCCTGGGCGACCATCTCGGCGAGCACGGCGCATTTCACTCGCATGGGACTGATATCCACACCGAGGAGGTCGATGACGTCGTCGCGGTCGAGCTCGTCGAGTTCGTCAAGCGTCATCCCCTGTAGCTCGCCGGTGAGCATGCTCGCGCTCGCCTGACTGATGGCACAGCCATCCCCGTGAAAGGCGGCGTATTCGATGGTTTCGCCGTCGTCGTCGAGTTTCACGTCGACGGTGATTTCGTCGCCACACATCGGGTTCTCGCCAACGTGGCTGAAGGTGGGGTCGTCGAGTTCGCCGTAGTTGCGGGGGTTTTTGTAGTGGTCGAGTATCTGCTGGCGGTACATGTCCGAACCCATGCTCATGATAGGGAGAATAGACGACTGTCACCCAAAAGGATTCCGGGCAGCGGAGTCAGGCGCTGCGGCGTTCGCGGGCTTTCCGGCGGAGGTTCTTGTAGCCACACTTCCGACAGCTGTCCGCTCTGGAGGGGTTGCGGGCGTTACAGCGCATACAGATCATCTTTTCGAGGATGCGCGCTTCCGCTTGTTCGAATCTGGCCATGTCACTCAGAACGGGCCTGTGGGGTTAAGCGTTTCCGAAGCGAGCTACTCGGCGGTGAGATACTCGTCTTGGACGGCGACCACGTCGCTCGAATCCGTACAGTCGGCGTAGCGCCGCAGCGGTTCGTCGTTGAGTTCGAAGAAGGTATGGCCCCAGCGGAACTTCGCGAGGAGCGTCTCGGCCTGCGAACGCTCGCCGAGGATACAGAGCGCGCCCGCGAGTGCCTCGACGGTCGTCAACTGGAACGGCGTACCGTAGTTGACCGGATTGGCCGCGACCAGAAACGGCAGCGCCCGGTGTGGGCCGCCGAGCGAAAATTGCTCGTCATCGGCGGTCTCCCACGAGCAATCGAGCGCGACGAGGCGTTCGGGACTCACAGTGCTATCGCTGTCGGCCGGCGAGAGCGCCTGCTCGGCGTGGGGGTTCAACACCACCCCTGCGGGCGTCTCGCGCGCGGAGCGATGGAGGGCGGCGAGGTCGAAGCGGGCGAGCTTGCGAGCGGTGCATTTGTCGGGGTCGTCGTCGCCCTCGTAGCGGACGTGCAGCTCCACACCGACGGATATGTGACCCGCAAGGAAAGCTCGCCCGGCTCAGCGAATCGCGTCGTACTGCTCTTCGAGCTTGTCGGCTGCCTGCCCGAGCTGTTCGCGCTCGTACTCAGAAAGCGTCCAGTCGACGACCTCGACCCCGTCGCCCGTGAGTTTTATGGGCACGCCGAGACCGACACCCTCGTGGCCGTACTCGCCGTCGAGCGGTATCGAAGCGGGGAGCACGGTGCCCGTATCGCGGACGACAGCCTCGACCATGTGGCCGACGCCGGTCGCCGGTCCCCACTGTGTCGCGCCCTTGCGCTCGATGACGTTCATCGCGCTCGCCTGCAGGCTTTCGAGGATGTCCTCGCGCTCGTCGTCGGAAAAGTCGGGGTCCTCGCCGTCGATACGAACTTTCGAGAACACCGGCACCTGCGCGTCGCCGTGCTCGCCAAGAATCGTCGCCTCGACGTTTGTGACCTCCGTCTCGAAGCGCTCGGCGAGGACGTACCGGAATCGCGCCGAATCCAGCCGGCCGCCGAAGCCGATGACGTGCTCTCTGGGCCGGTCGCCCATCTCGTAGAGATGGCGATTCAGCAGGTCCATCGGGTTCGAGGTGGTGATGGAGACGAACTCGTCGTTGTGCTCGGCGAGCGAATCGCCGATGTCCTCCATGATGGGCGCGTTGTCCTCGGCCAGATCGAGCCGGCTATCGCCGGGCGAACGCGGGATGCCGGCGGTGATGACCACCACGTCCGAACCGGCAGTGTCCTCGTAGGTACCCTGTCGAATCGTCGTGTTCGTGTCGTAGGCCACGCCGTGGTTGGCGTCGGCGGCCTGTCCCACGGTGGTGTCCTCCTGGTCGGGGATGTCGACGAAGACGATCTCGTCGGCCACGCCGCGCAGCGCGATGTTGTAGCCTGCGGCCGCCCCCACGGTGCCTGCCGCGCCGACAACGCTCACTTTTACCATGCTACCGTGAGTGACTCGCGGCGCGGGCTAAAGCGCTTCGAAACCCCACGATTTTCCACGCACGTTCACCG
>CAZJHA010000178.1:0-4757 GCA_964545755.1 uncultured Halobacteriales archaeon
CGTAGTCCTTGGGCACGTTGTCCTCGATCCAGTTGATGAGGTCGTCGGGGGTCTCGTCGACGTCGTAGGACAGCCGGAGCGCGCCCTCGGCGTCCTCCTCTTTGATCAGCGCGTCGAGGAAGTCGAAGATTCCAGTGGTTCGGTCGCGGTCGCTCGTCACGACGTCCTCGGCGGTGAGTTTCTCGGTCGATTCGGCGAGCGCTTGCAGGTCGTTGACCGCGCCTCGGAGGTCACCACTATTGGTTTCGGCGATGGCGTCGAGCGCATCGTCATCGTATTCGACGCCTTCGCGCCGGCAGATGTCACGGAGGACTGGGAGAATCGAACGCGCCGAGACGTCACGGAACTCGACCGTCTCGCAGGCGTTCCGGAGCGTGTTCGACATCTCGTAGAACTCGTTGGCGATGAGCACCATCGGCTGGCCGGCTTCCTTGACGAGTTCGGTGATGGCCCGCGAGCCGCCGCGGTCCACATTTCCATGAAGGTTGTCGGCCTCGTCCATGACGACGAGTCGCCGGCCCGCGCTGCCGCCGGTGAGCGTGCCCGACTTCGCCGCCTCGCCCGCCACGCGCTCGACGACGGCCTTCGTGCGCTGGTTCGAGGCGTTGAGTTCGATGGTCGGCCAGCCCATGTCAGAAGCGAGCGCGTGGGCCGCGCTGGTCTTGCCGACGCCGGGTGCGCCATGGAGGATTACGGCCTCCTGATGGGAGTCCCACGTCTCGGCCCACTCGGCGAGTGCGTCGCGAGCCTTGTTGTTGCCCCGGACCTCCGAGAGCGTCGTCGGGCGGTACTTCTCGGTCCAATCCATTGGCATCGCTATGGGTGAGTCGCGTTTAGTGATTCCGGAGCGCGGACGAACGTTTTTCACACAGCCGTAATATCTCGCCGTATGTTCCCCGAACGCATCGAAACCGACAGGTTGGTACTCGAACGACTTTGCCACGAGACCCTCGACGTCTTCGAGTTCTATCGTGTCTGCTCGGACGCCGACAGCGAGGAGGTCGCAGACGAATACCGCTACACCATCACGCACGAGGAGTACCGCACAGCCACGGCATAAAACGCCGCCCCCAGCCGCCGGAAGCTACTTCCACGCTGACTGCGAGGAGATGACGATGACCGGAGCGAGGAGTGGGTTGGTCACCCGACTCCCGTTCAGGGCGGGCGCGCTCGCCGGAGCCGCGGCGTACCTGCTCGGCTATCTCCTCACCTACCTCCTGACGGTCTCGCGCGTTCGGTCGGAGCTGTCGCGGCTGGACGTCGATGCGACGCTCTCGCTGTTCGGCAGTGGCGGCATCGCGCCGTGGAAAGTAACGGGGTGGTTTTTCTACGGCGCACACTTCGTCGACGTCTCGGTCACGAGCAGCGCGATGGACCTCTCGACGGACGTACTCGACGTGAGCGCGGGCGACTGGCGCACGCTGCTGTTTTTCGTTCCCCCACTGCTTCTGTTCACCGCCGGCCTGTTCGCCGCCCGCCGCGCCGGTGCGAGACGGGCCTCGGTCGCCGCAGCGGCGGGTTGCACGGTCGTTCCGGGTTATTTCGCGCTCGCGTTCGTCGGAGCCTTCCTCACGCAGATCAGCGTGGTCATCGCGGCGGTCGGCCCGGAACTTACGCGCGCGCTCGCGGCCGGGTTCATCTACCCGCTCGTCTTCGGCCCGCTCGGTGGCGTGCTCGCCATCGTGGCTCAGAGGTCGCGGGCACGCAACTCGCCCCACGGTTCGAAGCCGTGACGGGCGTAGAGACCGCCAGCCGGACCGTTCTCGGCATCCACATCGAGCATGATGCGGTCGAGCGGGAGGTCCTGCCCGCGGGCACAGTCGATGGCCGCCGCCATGAGGTCGTCGACGAGACCGCTCCCTCGATACGAGTCGCGCACGTAGAGTTCGTTCAGTACGGCAGCATCCCAGATCATCGCCAGTTCCTCGGGCAGCACGAAGACGTAGCCAGCGAGGTCGATGCCGTCGTCGGCGACAGTGACACAGTCGGGGTCGCGCTCGACACACCACGCGACCCAATCGAGATAGCGCTCGCGGTACTGTTCGGTGAGTTTCTCGCCGTAGCTGTCGGCCTTCTCCTCGTCGCCCAGCGCCCCGAGTTCGCGCTCGAAACTCGCCTTCAGGTCCCACAGCGTCGTCGCATCCCGCTCGGGGTCGTACGCTCTCGTCTCCATAGCTGGGGTTTGCAGACCGCGTGGTTAGGTGTTCCGTCGGCATTGCAACGGCTATGACTGGGCTATTCGATGGGAGGACATGTTCCGAACGAAGCTTGTTCTCCGATTCGTTCTTGTACTGTTTGCGCTCTTCATACTTCTACAGCCGTTTTTCACGACATTCACCGCACCGGACCCGTATACACAACTCATCGGTATTGGACTTGCTGCACTCGTCGTCGTTCCGGTTGCGTTCGTCTTCGTACGACGGTCGTACTCAGTGGAACATCTCTACAAATTCTTGCTGGCAATGTACGCTGTCTTGTTTTCGGTATTTGGTCTCTTCATCGGACAACTGTTCGTTATCGAGGGCGTTTCTGGGTTAGTGGTCCCATATCCTAATTCCATACTGATTGGAGGCATTATACAGACTATGTTACTCCTCGTCGTCTACGCACTCGCCTTCCATCTCGTCTATCGCGGCGGCTACGGCCGACTGAAAGCCCGCTTCGCTTAGCGAGTCTCCCACAGCCGCACCGCGAGGACGAAGATGCTCGTGAGAACGAGGAGCAGTTGCCAGCCCGACTGGGCGACCGGGAAGATGCGTTCGACGGTTTCGGGTTCCGTTCCTCTGGTCGGGTCGATGCCGCTGTCGATGCGGTACTGTCCCGTGGTTCCGCGTGCGGCCTCGCTGTCTTCGCCGAGTTCGACGAACGTCTGGACGAGGCCACGCGTGTTCGAGAAGAGGAACTCTCCCGAGAGTTCGTAGAACTGGTCGTGGAGGGGATAGAAGAGGTTCACACCGCCACCGGCGAGGTCGAGACCGATGGCCCCGATGGTGACGGCCGCAATCGAGACCCACGCGAGGCGCACACCGCGGGCGTGCCAGCGCTCGTGGACGAGCGACCGCTCTCGGATTTCGGTGTCATAGTAGAGCGCGCCGGCGACGGCCAGAGGGAACAGGAGGGTGTGAAGCACCGAGCGGTGGCCACCCGGAACGAAAAACCCGGCGAAGGCATCGAGGTCCGGGACGATGGTGGTCGCGAGCACGACCGCCACCGCCCGCCCGTCGAGGTGGTCGCCGAGCAGTCCCGCCGCGAGCAGTCCCGCGAGCGCACAGTGGACGACCGTCGATGGCACAGGCCGGGTTCGGTACAGTCGTGAATAGTCCTTGCGCCGATGCCAGCAGGTTTTTGCCCGGAACGAGCGAGAGAGAGCCATGACCGAGCGCGCGCGGCGGGACCTCGCCGGGAAGATCGCCGGCGACGTGGTGTTGAGCGACGACCCCGGCGCGACCATCCGGAAATGGCGGACCGACTTCAATATCGCCCAGACCAGACTCGCCGACGAACTCGACGTCTCGGCATCGGTGGTGTCGGACTACGAGAGCGGCCGGCGGCGGAGTCCGGGCATCGCGGTCGTCAGACGGGTCATCGAGGCGTTGCTCGACATCGACGAGGCGCGCGGCGGCGAGCATCTCCGCCAGTACGCCCGCGTGCTCTCGGCAGGCTTCGAGGGCGACATCGTCCGCGACCTCCGGGAGTATCCGACCCCGCTCGCCATCGAGGAGTTCTACGACGCCATCGGCGCGACCGAAGTGGTTTCGGGCACACAGGCGAGCGTCGCCGGCCACACCGTCATCAACTCCATCGAGGCCATCACGCACCTGTCCTCCGAGGAGTTCTATCGCCTCTACGGCCAGAGCACGAATCGTGCGCTCGTCTTCACGGGGGTAACCCACGGCGAGGGCGCGCTGGTCGCGCTGCGGGTGGTAACGCCGACGCCGAGCGCGGTCGTGCTGCACGGACTCGACAGTGAGGACCTCTGGGAGCACGCGCCGACGCTCGCCCGTGCCGACGGCTTCTCGTTGGCGGTCACCGAGGGCGACCTGGAGACGATACTGGAGACGATGGGCGAGTTGCCGTAGTTACTCGACGTAGCGGTAGGTCCGCTCGTCCATCGGTCCGGGTCCGTCGCGGACGAACTCCTCGTGAGGAGTGGTGAACGCCTCGATATCGGCCTCCTTGTCGTGGTTGTGGACGTCGTGGATTTCCTCGTATTCGTCGAACGTGATATCGCGGCGCTCGGCCAGCTGTTCGTCGATATCGAGCGCGTCGATTTCGTCGGTCCAGTTCTCGGCGACGGTTTCGGCGTGGATTTCGGCCTGTGCGCCACTGCCGTACGAACCGACGAGCAGCTGCTTGCCGGCCATGTCGATGCCTTCCTCGCGGGCGCGCCGGAGCGCGCTCGCGCGGGCGATATGGACAGAGCCGGTGTACCAGTTGCCCACGTGGCGGGCAATGTCGAGCGTCGGCTCGATGGTGCGGTCGTACCACGCCGCGTACTCGTCGGTCTCTTTCAGCGCGTCCACGTACTCCCGCACCGCGTCGTGGTACTGGGACTCGTCGTCGAACTCCTCGGTGCGTGGCTGGCGGCCGATGTCCGTGGCGACGGTCTCCTCGATGTCGGTATCCCGAATCATGTGACGATAGCCGAGCAGCGCGGCCTTCCGCACCATCCCCGGGAACGGCGTGTGGAAGGGGATGTACTCGAACTGGTCGGGATGGGTCTGGCCGGCGACGCTCTCGTAGTCGGCCAGCGCTTC
>CAZJHA010000179.1:0-4728 GCA_964545755.1 uncultured Halobacteriales archaeon
GCGACCAGGGCATCGTCCACGTCATCGGCCCGGAGCAGGGGCTGACCCAGCCCGGCAAGACCATCGTCTGTGGCGACTCCCACACGTCGACCCACGGCGCCTTCGGGGCGCTGGCCTTCGGCATCGGGACCTCCCAGATCCGGGACGTCCTGGCGACCCAGACCATCGCGATGGACAAGCAGCAGGTCCGCAAGATCGAGGTCACCGGCGAGCTGGGCGAGGGCGTAGAGGCCAAGGACGTCATCCTCGAGATCATCCGCCGACTTGGCACCGACGGCGGCGTCGGCTACGTCTACGAGTACGCCGGCGAGGCCATCGAGTCGATGGGGATGGCCGGCCGGATGAGCATCTGCAACATGTCCATCGAGGGCGGCGCGCGGGCGGGCTACGTCAACCCCGACGCGACCACCTACGAGTGGCTCCGCGAGACGGATGCCTTCCGGGACGAACAGGAAAAGTTCGCAGAGTACAGAGAATACTGGGAGTCGATTCGCTCGGATGACGATGCGGAGTACGACGACGTCGTGACCATCGACGGCGACGAAATCGAACCCGTCGTGACGTGGGGGACGACGCCGGGGCAGGGCATCGGAGTCACCGAAGCGGTTCCCGACCCTGAAGAGTTATCCGAGGACAAACGGGACACCGCACGCCGCGCCCAAGAGCACATGCGCGTCGAACCCGGCGAGACGATGGCTGGCTACGACGTCGACGTCGCCTTTCTGGGGTCGTGTACGAACGCGCGACTGGCCGACCTCCGGGACGCCGCAGCGGTAGTCGAGGGGCGAGAGGTCGATTCCAGCGTGCGTGCGATGGTCGTACCGGGCAGCCAGCGGGTGAAGAGTGCTGCCGAAGCCGAGGGTCTCGACGAAACCTTCACCGAGGCGGGCTTCGAGTGGCGCGGTGCTGGTTGTTCGATGTGTCTCGGGATGAACGAAGATCAATTAGAAGGTGACCAGGCCTGTGCCTCCTCGTCGAACCGGAACTTCGTCGGCCGACAGGGCTCGAAAGAGGGTCGCACAGTGTTGATGAGTCCGGTGATGGTCGCAGCGGCGGCAGTCACCGGCGAGGTCACCGATGTACGCGAACTGCCGGCGGTGACGGCCCAATGAGCAGCGCGGACGATACGGCAGTCGCAACCGTCGAGCGCGTCTCAGGGAGTGGCGTTCCCATCCGTGGCAACGACATCGACACCGACCAGATAATCCCGGCGCGGTTCATGAAGGTCATCACCTTCGACGGTCTCGGCGAGTTCGCCTTCTTCGACCAGCGATTCGACGACGAGGACAACGAGAAGGACCACCCGATGAACGAGGCGCGCTTCCGTGACGCCTCGGTGATGGTCGTCAACGCCAACTTCGGCTGTGGCTCCTCACGAGAGCACGCTCCCCAGGCCCTGATGCGCTGGGGCATCGACGCCCTCATCGGCGAGTCCTTCGCCGAAATCTTCGCCGGCAACTGTCTCGCGCTCGGGATTCCGACCGTGACCGCCGACCACGAGACGGTATCCGGAATCCAGGAGTGGGTCGACGCGAACCCCGACGGCGACATCGATATCGATGTCGCTGCCGAAACGGTACGCTATGGAGACAACGAGGCCACCGTCGAGGTCGACGAGGCCCAGCGCCGAGCGCTCGTCGATGGTGTCTGGGACACGACCGCACTGATGCAATCGAACGCGGGTGCGGTCGCCGAGACGGCCGCCGCGCTGCCCTACATCGATGACTGACACCATTACGGTGATTCCGGGCGACGGTATCGGTACGGAAGTGGTGCCGGTCGCGGTATCGGTGCTCGATGCGGTCGGCGAGTTCGAATTCACCGAGTACGACGCCGGCGACAGCGTCGAGGCGGAAACCGGCGAGCCGTTGCCGGCAGAGACGAAACAAGCGGCCGCAACGAGCGATGCAACGCTGTTCGGTGCGGCCGGCGAGAGCGCGGCGGATGTGATTCTCCCCCTCCGTAGCGCGGTCGGGTCGTTTGCGAACGTCCGTCCGGCGCGGGCCTACCCCGGTGTCGATGTGCTCCATCCCGACGCCGACCTCGTGTTCGTCCGCGAGAACACCGAAGGGGTCTATGCGGGCATCGAGAGCGCCCTCACCGAGGAGGTGCGGACGCTCACGCGCGTCATCACCGAACCCGCCTCGCGGGCCATCGCGGAGTTCGGCTTCGAGTACGCCGCCGAGCACGACTACGACGTGACGGTGGCGCACAAGGCGAACGTGATGGCCCGGACGGATGGTCTCTTCCTCGACACCGCAGCGCAGGTGGCCGACGAGCGGGGAGCCGACTACGAGACCCACCTGATGGACGCACTGGCGACCGAGCTCGTGATGAACCCCGCCGACTACGGCGTCGTTGTCTGTCCAAATCTGGCTGGCGACGTCCTTTCCGATCTGGCGGCCGGGCTGGTCGGCGGGCTGGGACTCCTGCCGAGTGCGAACGTCGGCCCCGAGCGTGCGCTGTTCGAACCGGTGCATGGAAGCGCGCCGGACATCGCCGGCGAGGGAATCGCCAACCCCGTGGCGACGGTGCTGAGCGCCGCGATGTGCTGTGAGTTCCTCGATAAATCGGAAAGCGCCGAGCGGATTCGGGCGGCGGTGATGGAGGTCCTCGCCGACGGCCCGCACACGCCGGACCTCGGCGGCACGGCCACGACCGAGGAGATGGAGCGAGCGCTACTCGACCGGCTCTGACCGTCGGGGTTAAACCGCTCGCGCCCGCATGGCGAATCCATGCCCGAGATATCGCTCGACGAGGACACCGTCGAACGCCTCGACGCCCTCCGCGTTGAGGAGGAATCGTACGACGAGATCGTGACCGAACTCATCAACATCTACGAGACCGAAGAGCGGACGCTCTTTCGCGGCGGTAGCCCCTGAAACGCTGCCGCTGCGCTCAGTCGTATGGCAATGAACAGAAACGACCCCGAAGTCCTTCAGGACATCAGGGAGATACTGTTGGCGATCTATCTCACAGTTCTCGGAATCGCGGCCGCAGTCGCCGCGATAGTCTTCGGCATCGCTTGGGGAGCTGGGCTCGGCGCTCTCCTCGTCATCTTCGGGTTCGTCAGCGCCGTTGTGGGGTTCCGTGGCGATTGGACGGCGAGCGAGTGAAACGGGTGTCATCCTCGTGCGGCGGCGCGAATTTCGTCCCATTTGTCCTGCTCTTCGAGATGGGTCTGTAACCGTTCTGCGTACTCCTTGGCGAGCCGTTCGGCCGCGGCGAGTTGCTCGTCGTTCCCACTATCGTTCCCACCGAGCAGTCCCCTGAGCGAGTCGATGACACCACCGTCCGAATCGCTCCCGCCCATCGGGTTCGTTCGCGCGTCGATGTCGTCGAGTTCGCCCATCACGTGGGGCAGTTTGTCCGTATTGGCGACGAGCCGGGCGGAGTCATCGCCCGAATGGTGAATCTCGAACTCGACGGCCGTCATGATGAGACCCCACTGCTGGCGGCTGAACTGAGAGCTTTCGACCGCATCGGTGAACTCCTGGTCGACGGTCATCCGGTCGCCGACGATGCGGTCCTGCCATGCGCGCGTGCTCATACACGACGTTGGGCGGGCGGCAGTATCAGGCTTTCCGCGCGTGGGGCGGGGAAATCGGGCGTGAACGAGCTACCGTGCCTGCTCGACGGCATCGAGCGCGTCGGGGTTCTCGATTGAGTCCATGTCGCCAAGCTCCTCGCCCCGATAGACCGACGCGATGGCTCGGCGGATGATCTTGCCGGACTGGGTCTTCGGGAACTCATCGACGAAGAGCACCTCGCGCGGTCTGAACGGCTTGCCGAGTTCTTCGCCGACCTGCTCGCGGAGTTCCTCGCGCAGCGCGTCCGAGACCTCGGCGTCGTCTTCGAGGACGACGTAGGCCACGACGGCAGTCCCGGTGGTATCGTCGGGGACGCCGACCGCGGCGGCCTGATTCGCGTCGTCGTGTTCGATGAGCGCCGCCTCGACCTCCGCTGGACCGACTTTTCGGCCGGCAACGTTGAGGGCGTCGTCCGCTCGTCCATGCAGGAACCAGAGTCCGTCTTCGTCCTTCTGTGCCCAGTCGCCGTGGTTCCATAGCGGCGGGTCCTCGAACGTCGACCAGTATTCGTCGAGATATCGGTCGTCGCCGCTCCAGAGCGATTTCGTCATCGAAGGGCACGAATCACGTGCGACGAGATACCCTCTCTCATGTGCGTCGGCGACGCTTTCACCCTCGCTGTTCACGATGTCGATGTTCATGCCGAGTCCGGGACCGCCGAGCGTACAGGGTTTCAGGGGTTGTATCGGCAGCGGCATCAGAAAGCAGCCACAGATCTCCGTGCCGCCGGAGATGTTGATTATCGGTGTGTCGCCGCCCCCCACGTTTTCGTAGAACCACAGCCACGACTCGGGGTCCCACGGCTCGCCGGTCGAGCCGAGCGCTCGGAGGGTAGAGAGGTCATGGCCCTCGACCCAGTCGTCGCCCTGCTTGCGGAGCGCACGGATGGCCGTCGGCGAGATGCCGAACTGTGTGAGGTCGTGGTCGTCGATCATCCGCCAGAACCTATCCGGTTCCGGATGGTCGGGTGCGCCCTCGTACAGCATGACCGTGCCGCCGAAGGCGTGGTTGCCGATGAGCGTCCACGGCCCCATCATCCAGCCGATATCCGACACCCAGAAGAACCGGTCGTCGTCCTCGTGGTCGAACCCGAAGAATATCTCCATCGCACACTTCAGCAGGACGCCCGCGTGCGGGA